>NZ_CANBCP010000060.1 GCF_947367085.1 uncultured Lactobacillus sp.
AGAACAAGAATTAACAGAATTAATAAATAATTTCTTTATTTCAAAGTTAGAACCATTAGTAGATGTTGCTAAAACGTTATTAACCTGGAAAGAGTATATTATAAACTCTTTCATTAGAATTAATGATGTTTTAAATAAAGACGACTCACCAAGGAGATTATCAAATGGACCAATTGAAGGGATAAATTCTATAATAGAAAAAATTAATGTTAACGGTAATGGATATACAAATTTTAAACGTTTTAAAAATAGTTGAGCAACATTGGAAAGCTCAATATCTTTACGCCAAATCACGCGGTTATTATCGTAAATCTTAGGTTTGAGTGGACGATAGATCAATTTTCCATTTTGTAGATCAGTTAATCCTTTATAAGTAAATAGACAATAATTACCTTGAGCAAGTAAGTATTGAACGTTGTAATTAAGATTAAAGGTCAAAGCAATGTTAACCAAATTACTTGAACCCCAAAAATCTCTAAAATTATCCGAATTACTGGTTCGGCGAGAAATAAGCAGGGGATACTGAGCTAGATCTTGGGCTGTTAAAAATTCTTTTGCAGCTAAAGGATGATCAGCATTCATAACTACGCCATACTCGTTTTTTCTGGCAAAGCTAAACTTTCATAGTTACCTGCTTTTCGGTGTCCCATTGTAATTCCAAAATCTAAATTACCATTGTCAATCTTTGCTTCAATTAAAGGAGCGGTGGCCGCAAAAGTATGAACTTTGACATCCGGATAATCTTTAAGAATCGAATCGATAACTTTCATGATTCGTTTCATAGCGATACTTTCACCAGCACCAATGTACAACTCTCCAGAAATTACATCATTTTGACTTATATTTAACTTGGTTTTTTCAACCATATTTACAATATCTTGAGCATGGTCTCTTAAATAGTAGCCTTGTTCAGTTAAAGTGATTTCATGCGGTCCACGTTTAAATAAGACGACGCCTAATTCTTGTTCTAAGTTTTTTAATTGTCTTGATAATGAGGGTTGACTAATATGGAGGACATTAGCAGCTTTAGAGATGTTTTTACTTTCACAAACCGCTAAAAAGTAACGTAAAACCCGAATTTCCATTTTTATTTTCCTTCAGAATAATATTTTTAAGCATCCTTGGCTACTTTCTTCTTACCTGGCAATAAATGATATCGCATCTGACGTCTTAAAGCTGCGTAAATAGGTTGACCTCCAAGTAAATCTAAGATGAAGTAAGCGATAAAAGTTGCCAGAATCATTGGTAAAACTTGTTCCACTGTTCCAACCATCTCAGTTAAAAGAGTTATCGCAGTAAAAGGTGCCTTTTCAATTGCACCAAAGTAAGCACACATTGCAGTCACAATGATGATACCATAACAATTTTTAGGTGCTATACGAAAATGAATCATAATAATGGCAAATATAACCCCTAAAAGTGATCCTAGAACTAATATAGGCATAAAAATACCACCTGGAACTGAAGCACCGTATGAAATCATTGAAAAAATAAATCTAACGATAAACCAGATTAAAGGGATAAGAATTAATGACAATGTCCCAGAATCAATATGAGAAATATAAGTGTTGTTAAATAAACTTGAAATTAAATCATGTGAACCACCTAAAAGTTTAGCATTCCATAAACCGATAGGGATAACTAAAAGCAAAGGGATGATGCTGTGAAAGGAGTTAGGAATGCGCTTTATTTTAGCATATAAAGGTTTTAGGCTTAAAAGGCAATATTGATAAGCATAAGCTAAAATACCTAATATTACGCCCATAATTATTAAAAACCAGTAAGAACTAAGAGGTAAAGTCGCCTTAACCGGTAAATATAAGCAAGGCGTAGTGCCATAAAAGAGCATTGTCATTAAATCTGAGGCCATTGCAGCAGCTAAGGAAGTCAGACAAGTTTTGGGAGTAAAATCAAATGTTATCTCTTCAACTAGAAAAAGAACCCCAGCAATTGGAGCAGAAAAAGCGGCACTTAACCCAGCTGCAACTCCGCAGCCTTGAAGACGTTTTAAGTCATCTTCTTGAGTATGAAAAACATCTTGACCTAATCCTTGTCCAACCATAGCGCCCATTTGAATACATGGACCTTCACGACCTAAAAATAGTCCAGGACAGATAGCTAATAAGCCTCCGACGAACTTACGCCATAAAATAGACCACCATTTCATCTCGTTTTCATTTCTAAAAACCGCTTCAACTTGAGGAACACCAGATCCAACTAAATTATTAAGTTCTGGTTTGATAACCCATCCTAGAACTAAACAAATTACCATACTTGCTGGTATATAAGCTAGTATGTAGAGGGGATGTTTATTTAAAAAAGGGTAGAACACAAAAAGAAACTGCATTGTGTGATCAATAATCCAACGAAACACACCGACAATTAATCCCGTGACAATTCCTACCATTGTTCCTTGAATAAAAATTGAGAAAAATTCGGAAGAAAATGGTTTGGCTAAGATTTGTTTTGCTTTAGGTATCATAATTTTACCAACTTCATTCATTTATTTTCTATTCAATTATAGTGTACCGCACTTTGGCTCTAGGATCTTTGATAGACGATCAGCTAAAATACACTAAATTTTTTAAGGTTTGTCAAAAAGCAAGTAACGCGTTAGAATTAATTATGTTCAGACAAATAAAACTTAATCTTTAAGAAAATCATCTAAGATAAGACTAAATAAAAAATTTAACATCTTTAGCGTGGACTTTTCTTAAGTTGACGCTTTTTTATTAAACTAAGGAATATCTACTAGCTAAATAATACATATTCCTTAGTCTGATAAGATTAGGTCTGGATAATTTGAGCAAGGAATGAAAATAATTTTGAGTGATAATTTATTAAACTTCACGTATTTTCTAGTAAAAATATACCTTTTTTGCTATAATCTTTTGAGGAGGGCGCAAGTCCTTCAATGCTCTTTCTTAAAGATTAGTATTTTTTGTTTGAACATTTTTTTATTTTAAGATTGAGTTTGCGTCCGGCTTACGAGTCGGGCGTTTTTTTGTACACAAAATTAGCTTGCTTGTAACTATAATATGTATTATGCTAACTTTGTTTAAACGATGATACTATTCTTTAGATTTTGAAACTCAATCCGTACAATTTACACAGTGAATAGATACTGAACTCTCTTGTGGTCTGGGTTTCAGTATCTTTTTTATTTATAAAGGTAATCTGGGTGAATACATACTAATTACTATGATATTCTGACGAATCTACAAAAAAATAATCCATTATTAAACAATAATATTAGCTCTAGTGAAGTTCAAGGAAAATATATTATCTTCACTCTAAAAGATCAATCTAAATTAACACTTCCTTTAACTGCGGTTGCACAAGAAAAGTAATCAATCCTAACTTCTAAAAATGCCTCAATGAAACTTGCCTCATTGAGGCATTTTTTTCATCCCTTCAAACGAGTATAATAAAACATATCAAACACATGGGAAGGTAAAATCATTTATGAAATTTTGTCCTAACTGCGGGAAACAAGTTAAAGAAGATGCGGATTTTTGTCCATATTGTGGTCATCAATTTGTACCTGTAAAACCTAAACAAAAGTACTGTCCAAATTGCGGCAAGCCGGTAAAAACTGATGCAGAATTCTGTCCAAATTGTGGTGAACCGATAAGTGATAAGGCGAAACAAGTCCAAGCACAGCAAGCTGCTATACAAGCCCAAAATCGTGTACATCAAACTTCACAACCTAGCATTCAATCAAAACAAAACCCTCAAACGACGCCAGCGCCAAATCGAAGTCGCACTGACCAAAAGAAGCATACTGATTCTAAGAAGGCTAAGAAGATCGGCTGGGGCATTGGAATTGCTGCAATTATTTTAGCTGCAGGTGGTGCTACATTCTTTACTATCCAAAATCAAAAGAATGCACATCCCTTTGCAGTACAATCTTCTAAATCTACTCAAAAAACTAAAAAAGCTAAGTCGCATAAGAAAGCGAAATCAGATAGTGATAGTGTTTTAAAGCTTAAAAATAAAGAATTATCTGAAAAGCAACAAGCAGCTATAGTAGTGGCATATGCCGGTAAGAGATATAGGAAAAATGAAGACTGGGCTAATGCATTGGCTAATTTACAGTCAAGAAAAGCTACTCTATATACGCCAGATGAATACAAGTTTGGTTCTCACAAAGTCGAAGCTCCAGATAATGGTAATCTTTATGTGGTTTCACCAAGTGTTGGTTATACAGTTAAAGATGATGAAGTTACATTCGTTGATAAAGATGGAGATGGCTCGCCAATCACATTTAACAAGATTATTTCTAAGCTAGATGGCGATTTTTCTAAATCGGATATTAATGATATTGCTAGCAACGTAGTATTTAGCTCTAAAGTGGCAAGTCAAGATTCTGATTCTAAGAGCTCAGATAAACTCTGGTCAAATAGTCAAGAAGATGATCTTTCTGACTACATGAAGTTCTTTGGCGATCAAATGGACCAAAATAGTTATGAAGAATATAATGGTCATACTCCTCTGAAAGTTAATAGTGGCGTAGAATATCCTAATGTTTTTAAGGATAAAACATTTAAGTTAAACGATGAGACTATCAATATAGGCTGGAATCCGGATGTAACTAAAGGTAACAGCAAATATGGTTATAATGTAGTCGCAATTTATAATTATGATAAAGGTGCGGCAGAATTCCACATTACTTATTTATTCTGTTTTGACAAAGATGGTAATCCAGTTGTTTTAGTCGATCAAACGACTAATGGTGATGATATTGGAGTATCCAAAACAGAAAACAAGTATTTAAACGAAGCCTTCAACAAAATAGCAAATCACGAAAGTCCAGATATGAGTACTGATTTTGATAAATAAAGAAAACCAGGACACTGATTCATTCAGTATCCTGGTTATTTTTTTCGCTATTTTTAGATATTTTTTCAAGAGCATCTCTTTGTTTGCGTTGGTCGACGTGAGTATAGAGATCTGTTGCTGAAGTTCCTTTTTGACCTAATTGCTGAGCAACTAAGACTTGATCTTTGGTGACTGCATATAATTCAGACGCTAACGTATGGCGCAGTTTGTGAGGCGTTAAAGGGTGACCAAAAGCAGCAGAATATTTATTAACCATTTTTTCTATAGCATTAGTAGTGATTCGTTTAGTTTTGCCATGATAATACGTTAAGAAAAATGCTTGCTCATTTTTATCAGCATGATAGCGATCTGCGCGAATTTCCTGATAGGCTTTAATATATTCGATAGTCCAACTTGCAATTGGGACGCTGTCGCGCTGGCCACCTTTGCGCCTGACATCTAGAATAGCTTCTTTTAAATTTATGTTGGCTAAATTGGAGCCGGCACATTCAGATACGCGAATTCCTGTACCCAATATCAATGCAATAATCGCCATATCACGTTCTTTATTCATTTTGAAAGAAACTAAGGCTTGTTTATTGCATTTTTTCTCATATTCTTGATTGAGAAATTGCATAAACTGATATTTCAAATCTCCAGTATACATATGCGATTCCAGCACGTGAGCGCGGTAATTTAGGGTTTTAGTATTATTCAGTGAATCAATTTTCAGCATTACATTTCTATCAAAATAGGGCTGACCATGATTATTATCAGCAGTGATTGTCAGAAACTTGTATAAAGAGCGCAGGGCATTGATGGAGCGATTGATTGTAGTGGGGGAGTTAAGGTGACCTTGCTGATTCTTACTGTGTTGTAAGAAGTCAATATAGAGCATAATATCGTTTCTGCGCAAGTTTTCTAGCGTCTGGATAGAAATATCTTGATTGGTTTTAGCGTGAGAAAGTTGCTCTTGTCTCAGCCAATCAAAAAAGCGACGAATTTCCGTCAAATATTGGTAGGAGGTAGCAAGAGAGTGGGAGGTACCAAGGTTATATTCTTTAACAAAGTCGGGCATTTTATTAAGTTCTTGGTCAATTAAAGACAAGTATTGTGAAGTTTCCAATGTAAATCTCCTAATTATAATACAAACATATGTTTTATATAAGAATAATAATATCATATAAGAAGAGATTTTGTAATATGAAACTTAAGATCTTTTATCTGCGTGAATGTAGACGGAGCTAAAAAATAGTTTGTGCTCTCACCCACTTGAACAGTAGAAGAGGATAAGTCGAAAGAATGGCTTAGTTCTTATCTTCAAGCTACTGTTGATAAGAACGCAAAAGAGATCTAGCAAGAGACAACGTCTGATTATTAATACTGACAGCTGCAAATATGTTGATAGTGAAATTATATGATCAGCAAAAATTCATAGTTACATTATGGGTGATTTTTTCTGATACTTGTAGAAATTTATATAATTTTAGATAAAATCTTATTTTAGCAAAGTATTGATAAATCAACGGATTTAACTTAATTTCTGGAGACACCTAAATACTAGTTATTAAAATTATAGTTTTAATGATAGCTAGCCAAGAAAATACTGATATATTAGCATTTTTAGTTCTTTTAATCTTTGCAAATTCTAACTAGCTGTCAAACAAATATATCTTTATTACTATATTAATTTGGCTTATCAACTATTTCATCATCACTAGTTCTTCTTTATTGGACTTAATTATATGGATAATACATTATTTAGGATGATTTGTTGATTTTGATTAAATAATGATATCAGATTACCAATCAATATTTGGGTTCAATTAACTAACGGTTAATATTAATCAACTTGGTCTTAGAATCGTCATCTCAGCATCATAAAAATATAAATTATTGAGAATAACTGATTTGAACAACAATTTAGTCAATGAATTGGTGAAGTTAAAAGTTAGAGGATAAGGAAGCATTGGTTTTAATCAAGTGCTTGAGTATAGTCTAATAATGTTAATCTTAAGCGTTGATCTCAAAAATATAGCTTGTTGAGTATCTAACTTCATAGATCTAATAAAAAATTTAGTTAGTTAAACTAGTATTCATGAGATAAGATTATTTGTTGAACGTTATTACTGCTTTCTTTATTTTTTACTATTAGCTTTACATAATATATATTATACGAAGTTATAATGAACTTGCCGACTACGACTACCTTTACCTTTTTTATCGTCAAAAAAAGCATATCAAAATTCTGATATGCTTCCTTATCAAATATTTATATTTTTTCTCTTACGCAAAGAAATCATGTAAACGATATTAATAACCAAGAGTAAAATTCCACCGATCCAAATTGTTCTTAGAACTAAATATTTTTGAACGATTGCTGAAATAATCGCTCCAACAGCAAATGCAATTACGAGCCACATATAGTTGACTGCGGCTGTGTGTTGCGACTTGTCAGCACCAAAGAAATATGCGCTCCAAGCAACGGCGGATTTCTTTAAATTACCTGTTGTAAATGCATTGTTATATCCCATTCCTTCAATTTTACTGAAAGACGCATTCTGCATAGCTAAACCAAATGCAATCGCCGGAACAATATAGTAATTAGGAACTGTGCTTGGGATAAAACCAATTACTGCACAGATTAAGATAATTGGAAATAGACAAAATATACGCCAATAATTACTTTTTATATATTTATGTAAAGCTCCAACCAAAACTAGACCGGCAGTAAATGCAATAAATGTTGTGGCACGATTAATCATGCCACGTAAGTTATGATTGGCTAACGATGTCGCAAAAAATACGATATTTCCTGTTTGACCTGCTGATAAGGTATGACCACGTTGAATATAAGTATATGTATCAATAAAGCCACTGCTAAAAGTTAAAGATAAGGCTAATAGTCTTGATTCAGAAGGCTTTTTTTCATTAATTAAACTTGTTAATTTCAAAATGCTGCCTTCTTAATCATTATTTTCAATTTTAATCGTTTTAATTATTACATCTTCTTTAGGCTTATCATTTGCTTTATTACGTGGAACTTTAGCAATCGCATCAACAATATCCATCCCATCAATTACCATCCCAAAAACTGTATGGCGACCATCTAACCAAGGAGTTCCTCCCTGTTTGTATGCTTTAATTATCTCTTTAGGATATCCAGCGGGCTCCATACTACGAATGTAACGCTTGGGCATATTCTTATTTTGAACTATAAAAAACTGACTTCCATTAGTATTTGGACCGGCATTTGCCATTGATAAAGCTCCGCGCAAATTGAAAAGCTCATCAGAAAATTCGTCTTCAAAAGCATGCCCCCAGATGCTTTGGCCGCCAGTTCCATCACCTTCAGGATCTCCGCCCTGAATCATAAAGTCAGAAATTACGCGATGAAATATAGTATTATCGTAATATCCCTTTTCGGCTAATCTAACAAAGTTTTCGACAGTCATTGGAGCTAATTTTTCGAATAGCTTAATTTTTATATAGCCATGATTAGTTTCGATTGTAGCAATGGGACCTTCTTGTTTTTCAGGATTTAATTGAGGAAATTCTGCCATGATTTTTCTCCTTTTCATAAAAAAAGTGATCAGTTTGAACAACTAATCACTTTTTAAATTAGACTATTTATACTAATTTTCAAACGCTTTAGTTAATGGTGGGACTACTTGTTTCTTTCTTGAAACAACACCTGGTAAAGCAACACTTGAATCTTCAAGCTTCTTATCAAAGGCCTTTTCAAATAAGGCTTTTGCTTCATCAGTTCCGACAACAATAGCTTCAGAATCTGAATCTAAGACATTAGTGATTACTAACATGAACATATCATAGCCATTTTCTGTGCTTGATTCATTCATAGCTTTAATAAATGAGTCTTTTCGCTGCATTGCTTCTGGCAAATCAACTGTGTTAACTTGAGCAATTCTGACATTATGACCATTTAATTCAAAGCTTTTTGCGTCTAAATCAATTAACTCTTCTTCCGATTTTGATGCAATGTTAGTTCCGGCTTTAAGCAATGCAAGACCATACTCTTTATAATCAACACCAGCAATTTTAGCTAATGCTTCAACTGCTTGGTGGTCTTTTTCAGTAGTAGTTGGTGATTTCAAAAGTAAAGTATCAGAAATGATTGCTGAAAGCATTAAACCGGCTAAGTTCTTAGGAATCTCCATACCTTCTTCTTCAAACATTTCCCACATAATTGTACTGGTACAACCAACTGGTTCTGCACGGTAGTATAAAGGATCGGCAGTGTTGAAGTTCATAATTCTGTGGTGGTCCACAACATGAGTAACCTTAACTTTATCAATATCAGAAACACTTTGTTGAGGTTCATTGTGGTCAACAAGCATTACGCTATCAACTTCATTTGCTGCGGTTTTAATCACGCGAGGTGCTTTAAAACCAAATTTGTCTAAAGCGTATTGAGTTTCATCGTTAGGTTCCCCCAAAGCTACTGCTTCGGTATCATATCCTTTTTGATTTTGAAAGTATGAATATGCAATAGCAGTGCCAATTGCATCAGTATCTGGATTTTGATGTCCAAAGACAAATTCTTTTGCCATTTATAAAGAGCTCCTTTTGTTTAAATAAATCTACTATCTATTTTAAATTAATGTGGAGTAGTCGTCTAGTCTAGAACTGTAATCTTTTGCCTTCAAAAAACTGCGCCATTCTTCTAAGAAATTGGTTAGTCTTGGAATATCAGACTTGTTTTTTCTGTATAAAAAGCAACTTTGAAATTCGATTTTGGGAACTGCTTTTACAGGATAAAGCTTGATCTTGTTTTTATTTACTTCGTAAAAACTCTTAGTCACAAAAGTGTTATAGCTATTAGCTTGCGCAAAATTAGCTAACTGATTCATATCTGAAAAACGAGCTGAAATATCTAAGCCCTTTTCAGGTATCTTACCAGCATAAAATCTATCAAAAGTCTGTGGTAAGTACGAACCTCTGGGATAAGAAACCCATTTTTGTTTAACAATATCCGCTAACTTTCTTTGTTCTTTTGGACTTAGTACGACCAATGAATCGTCGTAGATCTTTTCTGTCCAATATTGATTCATCGAAGCGGGATTTGCGTTATGATCGGGAATATATATTACAGCAAAATCTAACTCATTATGATCCACCTTATTCCATAGTTCCTTGCGGTCATAAAAAGTGAAGCTTAATTTAATCTCCGGATATTTTTTATTAAATGAAATTAAAAATTCTTCTAGAATACTTGGATCAAAAGTATTTAATGCTCCTATTGAAATTTCTCCAGTATCTGAATTTGTGTATTGCTGAATAGTATCTATTGCGCCTTGCACAGTATTCAAGAGTTTATGAGCAGTTTCTTCCATTTCGATCCCAGCATCTGTTAAGTAAAGTTTCTTTCCTACTTGACCAAACAGCGGAGAACCCACAGCTTTTTCTAACTTTTTAATTTGTTGAGTTAGTGCAGGTTGGGTAATTCCTAGGATCTGAGCGGCTTGTGTGTAGCTCATACTATCAATTAACTGAAGAAAATAGTGAAGCGATTTTGCTGACAAAACTGCGTCTGCATTTGACTTCATTTTACATCCTTCCTTTTTTATACATACTTCAAATAATCATATTAAATATGCTTATCAATCTATCCAAGTAATATAATAACACCTGTTGTCATATAATCAAAATCTTTTTATTGGAAAAGTAAAAAATAATTGAAAAAGATAGGACATCAGATTGAAGTGAGCCGTAAAAGTTAGACACTTTTACGGCTTTTACTCTGTCTCTTATACACATCTGACGCTGCCGA
>NZ_CANBCP010000061.1 GCF_947367085.1 uncultured Lactobacillus sp.
GGTGTAATTCATGTCTGCAACCACAAATCAAAATTATGAATTGCTAGTTAAACAAGCTCGCGCACTAACAGATGGCGAAAATGATTGGATCGCAAACACTGCAAATATCTCAGCTCTACTTTTTAATGCTTTGGAAAACGTAAATTTTGCAGGCGTTTATCGCTTAGAAAATGATGAGCTAATTTTAGGGCCCTTCCAAGGTAAGCCAGCTTGTGTCCATATTGCATTAGGACATGGGGTTTGCGGCACAACAGCTAAATCTCAAAAAACACAAATTGTCCCAAATGTTCATGAATTTTCCGGCCATATTGCTTGTGATAGTGATTCCAATTCTGAAATTGTTGTTCCTATCTTTAAAGAAAATGGACAACTTTGGGGAGTATTTGACTTTGATTCAACTAAGTTAAGTAATTTTGACCAAGTTGATCAAAAATATCTGGAAGAAATTGCCAAAGTATTTCATCTGAATTAACCAAAAAATGCTGGTAAACCAACAAATTTGTTGCTTATCAGCATTTTTCTATATTAATAGCTTTTTACGGGTACTAATTTTAAATATTCTTACGCTTTTTGACACCGGCTAAACCGACTAGACCTAATGAAACCGCGACTCCACCTAAAATTGCTTGTGCAAGATCATTTTCTTTTTGACCAGTTTGTGGTAATTCTTGTTTATCTTGGTTGAAGTAATGTGGATTGCCATATTCATCAACATAGCCAATTATTTCGCCGTTTGGTGCAATGATATTGCCGTTAGAATCGACAGTTTCACCATGAGGTCCGATATTATTAATCCAACCATTCACTGTACCAGCATGTGGAGCAATTGTATCTTCCCAAGGATTTTGTCCGTGAGGTCCGACATTATGATCATAAGTTGGAATATTAGCTACTGGTTGCTGGTTTGGTTGACTTGGCTGAGGCACATTTTCAGGTTCATCAGGCTCGTTATTAGTTGGTTCATTAGAATCAGATTCATTTTCATCTGGCTGTTGATCGTCAGGCTCATTTGGAGTTGATGGGGTTGGATTGTCAGGTGTAGGAGTTGGGGTACTTGGCTGATTTGGATTAGATGGAACATCCGGAATAACAGGACTATATGGGCTATAAGTTACTACAATTGTATTTTTTGGATCGCTCGGCGTTGCTTTAAAGCCGCCAGCTTCATTAGCACTTGGAGTATAGCCTCCAATTTGTGGTGTCTTTACTTTTCCAAAGGTGTGCTCGCCTGGACTCCACTTACTTGTCGAAATAATCTTGCCAGTTACATCATCAACAGTCACACTTCTTGTAAAGGTAGTTGTTTGAACATCATCTTTTGGAGTATCACTACCTGCACCTTCGTAATGGATTGTTTGACTACCTGTCATTTCAAGGGCATCTTTGCCAGTGTTGTCAGGCCACTTTGGTCCATCTGGATCATTTGGATTAATTGGCTGGCCTGGCTTTCCTGGTTTATCTGGAGTGACAGTAGTTGTGCCATGAACCAAACGAATAATAATATTTTTAGCACCTTTTTCAATTTCCTTTGGAACATTGATGTCTTGGTTTGGAACAAGTTTATAACCTTTATTTTCCAAATCTTTAATTGTTGGATCTGGATTATAGTTTATTGGTGTTCCGACATCTTTTTCACCAGAGCTGTATCCTACATTCGGGATGTTGGTATTAGTAGTGTCATCGTGGAAAGTTACGGTGACTGAACCTGTTTCTGGGGTTGGTTCATTATCTTTATGATAAATGACGGGAGTATCTTTTCCTGGATTATCAGGTGTAATTGTGCTCTTTTCTGGGGTGTAGCCTGGAATGTCAGGTACCTTCTCGTCGGGAGTGACTCCTGTAGGATTGTTTGGGTTAGTTGTATATGGTGGCTGTGGTGCATTTGGAATCGGCTTGCCATCTGGAGTAATTGGGATGATTTTACCATTTGGACTATAAGTTACTACGACTATCTTATTTGGATCTTGTGGTGTTACCTTCACACCGCCAGCTTCACTTACGCTAGCATGATAGCCCTCAACTAGTGGTGTCTTAACTGTACCAAAAGTATGCTCACTTGGTGTCCAGTCAGTTGATGAAATAACTTTACCAGTTACCTTATCAACTGTAGTTGTTCTAGTAAAAGTAGTTGTTTGAACATTGTCCTTAGGTGTCTTGTCTCCTGCACCTTCATACTTAATTGTTTGACTGCCTGTCATTTCAAGATCATTTTTACCAGTATTGTCGGGCCACTTTGGTCCATTCGGATCATTTGGATTAATTGGCTGGCCTGGCTCTCCTGGCTTATCTGGTGTAACAGTTATTGTGGCATGGACAAAGTTTACCCTAAAGTCATTGCTACTTGGATCTTTTTTGAAAGTTTCGTCACCGTTCTTAAAATCACTATTTACAAACTTATATCCTTCACTTTCATACTTAGCGATAGTTTCTGTAGTTGTATAAGTTATACTTTCTCCAACATTACCTTCAAGATTTTCAATTGATAAAACTTTTTGATCGGTTTCATCATAGTAAGTTACCTTACCTGTTGTTGCAACTACATTTGGATTCTTTACATATGGAACCTTCACATTGTCACCAGGATTTTCGCCTGGTTTTACTGGATCACCAACTTTACCAGTCTCTGGACTGTAACCAGGAACACTTGGTACTTCTCCATCAGTAGTTGTTGTTGGATTATCTGGATTTGTTGGAAAATGCGGATTTGGTGCATCTGGAATTGGAGTTCCATCAGGTGTAACTGAAATGATCTTGCCGTTTGAGCTATAAGTTACCACAATTGTCTTGTTTGGATCTTGTGGTGTTGATTTAAAGCCACCTGCTTGTCCTACATTTGCATGATAGCCTTCAACTACTGGAGTCTTAACAATGCCAAAGGTATGCTCGCTTGGTGCCCAATCGGTTGATGAAATTTCTTTACCAGTTACATTATCAACCGTAATTGACTTAGTGAAAGTCGTACTTTGTTCATTATCTTTTGGTGTTTGAGGACCAGCACCTTCATAATGAATTGTCTGACTACCTGTCATTTCAAGAGCATCTTTACCAGTGTTATCAGGCCACTTTGGACCATTCGGATCATTTGGATTAATTGGCTGACCTGGATTACCTGGTTTATCTGGGGTGACAGTTGTGGTGCCATGAACGAAATGAATCACAATATTCTTAGCACCTTTTTCAATTTCTTTTGGAATATTAATGTCTTGTCCTGGTACTAATTTATAGCCTTTGTTTTCCAAATCTTTGATCGTTGGATCGGGGTTGTAGTTTACTGGCGTTCCGACATCCTTTTCACCAGAATCAAAACCTACACCTGGGATTGTCGTATTATCAGTATCATCATGGTAAGTTACAGTGATTGAACCTGTTTCTGGGATTGGATTATAAACAACAGGAGTATCTTTTCCTGGATTATCAGGTGTGACTGTATTCTTTTCTGGAGTATAACCAGGAATCGTTGGTACTGGTTCATTTGGTGTGACTGCTGTTGGGTTATTAGGATCAGTTGTATATGGTGGATTTGGCACGTTTGGAATTGGAGTTCCATCAGGTGTAACTGGGATGATCTTGCCGTTTGGTGAGTAAGTTACCACAATTGTCTTGTTTGGATCTTGTGGGGGGTGACTTGAAGTCCCCAGCTTGTCCTACATTTGCATGATAGCCTTCAACAACCGGGGTCTTCACTGTACCAAAGGTATGCTCACTTGGAGTCCAGTCAGTTGATGAAATTTCCTTGCCTGTGACATTATCAACTGTAATACTCTTTGTAAACTGGGTAGTTTGAACATTGTCTTTTGGAGTTAAGCTGCCTGCACCTTCATACTTGATTGTTTGAGTACCAGTCATTTCAAGAGCATCTTTGCCAGTGTTTGTTGGCCACTTTGGTCCATTTGGATCATTTGGATTAATTGGCTGACCTGGATTACCTGGTTTATCTGGGGTAACAGTCGTGGTGCCATGAACAAAATGAATCACAATATTCTTAGCACCTTTTTCAATTTCTTTTGGAATATTAATGTCTTGACCTGGTACTAATTTATAGCCTTTGTTTTCCAAATCTGTGATCGTTGGATCGGGGTTGTAGTTTACTGGCGTTCCGACATCCTTTTCACCAGAATCAAAACCTACACCTGGGATTGTCGTATTATCAGTATCATCATGGTAAGTTACAGTGATTGAACCTGTTTCTGGAGTTGGAGCTTGTTCTGGTTTATAGAAATAGACAATACCTGAGTTCCCATCTGTAGTAATATTAGTCTCCATGATGCTTGGACCGGTAAAACTTTCACCTTTTTTAACCGCAGGTCTACACAAAGCAAGATCTAATGTAGTCTGAAGAGGTCCTCCCGCGGTCACCTCATTAGGACTAATAGTATAAGTGTTATATTCGGCCGTGCCTGAATTATCTAGCATCTTTCTAACAAAAGCTTTATAAGTAGGTCCAGCTGCTAAAACAGTAATAAACACATCACCTTTGTTATACATAAATACCTGACCTTGATGATCTTTTTGTCCATCTTTAAGGTCGCTAATTAAAATTGGTGTGCCATTAACAGTAGCAATTTCTTTTTTCATAACATCGCTGCTGACACTACTTGCATCTACTAACTGATAATTCTTACCACTTACGCTGATTTTTTCCGGATCAGCATTTTGAATATCATAATAATTACCAGCTAAAGTTGGATCAGATTCTTTTTCTCCTAAAAGTTCACCTGTATCAGCATTAACATAGTAAATCTTGGCTCTAACATTATTTGGAACAAAGCTAGCTATAGATTGCCAAGTAGAGGCGCCACCACCATAGTTGGGAACACTACCGAATCCTGCACTAAACTTCCAGTCCACTTTACTATTAGGTCCCCAGAAAACGGAAGCGGAATTACCACCATTTAAATGACTAGTTGAATTAGCCGCAGAAATTACAGTTTGATAATAATTACTACCTTTTGCAGTCATTGATAAACTAACGTTATACTGACCACCTTTATATAGACTATTTGGCATCGTCCCAGCCGCTGCAGTATTCATTAATCCTTTCATAGTGTTACCTGGATTATTCAAGGTCGCAGCTAAGGTCGTAGTCGCATTGTTCGGTCTTGTCTGACCATTAGTGGTCATACCAGTAGTTGTATAGTAATACAAAGTCTTACCAGGATCCGCAGCATCTGTAGTAAAAGTTACATATTGATTCAAGGTTTGAATATAAATTTGACTATAGATAACTTGTCCTTGACCAACCGTAACTCCTAAATCATATTTTGCGGCTTCACTGGTAATATTGTAATTTGGCTTAATATCGTCGAAATTTATTGCGCCTGCAGCTTTAGCTTCTTGTACTAAACTTTTAGCCTGGAGTTTAGGAGTTTGCGTTTTTAATTCAATATTTGAAAGTTGGCTCTGATCATTCTTGGCCTTATTTTGTTCTATATTTTGGTTAACAGAATTTTGAGTGAGATTTGTATCCTTAGTAATTGGTGAAGTAGTCTTAAGTATTTTTTCTTTTTCAGTGTTAGCTTGAGTCGAAACAGTAGCAGAATCCGCTGGGTGATTAAGTTGAGATTCTGATTGACTATTTTTCACTTTTAAGCTCTCATTTTGAGATTTTGAAATTGTCGCAGTATCTTGCACAGCGGCCTGTCTTGCAACCGATGGATTTTTATCTATCTTATCATCTATCGTTGCAGCTTTCGCCGTTGTATTTCCATAACTAACTAACGTCCATCCTAATAAAACTGACACTGTTCCAATCGTTAATTTTCTAATTGAAAAGTGATCATTTCTAGGTTCTATCTTCCTGAGCTTTTCTTCATAATTATTTTTAGATAACATATTTTTCCCTCTTCTTGTAACATGAAAAATTATTTTATCCTTACACCCCTCATTATATGAAGCCGCTTACAGCAAGTAAAACTAAACGACTTTTATAATAACATTCAATATATTCAGTTATTGAAGTTACTTATTTAATAAAATTAGACAAAAAAAAGAAGATCAAATTGATCTTCTTTGTCCTCTATACTTATTTAAATGAACAACCATCAACATGATCATTTACTAATCCTACGGCCTGTAAGAATGAGTAAATCGTTACTGGCCCAACCATCTCAAATCCTTTTTCTTTTAAAATTTGAGAAAGTTTTTCAGATACTGCCGTTTGACTTGGCACTTCTTCATCAGTTTTAGGATAGTTAATTATCGGCTCTGGCACCACTTGTTTTAATAATTCTCCTAAGCTACTTCCTTGCTCATGTAGCTTAACAATGGCTTTTGCATTGGCTATAGCTGCATCAACTTTTTTAACATTTCTTATAATGCCTTTGTCATGCATTAAATCAAAGAACTCATTATAGCTGTATTTGGCAACTTTTTCATAATCAAAATCTGCAAAAGCTTTGCGGAAGTTTTCACGTTTGTCTAAAATAGTGCTCCAAGAAAGGCCAGATTGGAAAGTTTCTAAGACCAACATTTCATAGAGATATCTTTCATCCAAATTCAATTTTCCCCATTCATGGTCGTGATATTCACGATATCTTTCATTCTTGTTTTCTCCCCAGCTACAACGTTTTGTCATTCTTTTTCTATTTAACTCCTTTTTAAAGTTGAATTTTTTGCACTAACCGATCTTATCTGTTTCACAAGTGTCAGTCAAACAAGTCGCTTGCAAAACTACTTTCGTTGCTTGTTAAAATGGATTATTTTCATCAACGATTTCACGATAATTATCTGGATCAGTGTCGCCTTCAGTACTTAAAACTACGATTCTTGAATTTTCATCAAGACCAAGTTGTTCGCGATCCTCAGCTAAATCTGGATTAGATAAAATTTCATATACATAAGCAAAACCTGCTGCACCAGATTCACCAGATACAACCTTAGGGTCACCTTCAACTGGATGACCTAAGCGAGCCATTCCTTGAGCATCAACATCTTCACTTAAAGTACCATAAAACTTAGCACTATCACGAATTACTGGCCAAGCAGTAATACTTGGAGTTTGACAGTTAAGACCTGCCATCATTGTCTTAGTTAAACCTTCTAAGTGATGACGTTTACCATCAGCTTTTTGTGCTGATAGATAGTAACAAGCAACTGTTTCAGGTTCAACAATTGTGATTACTGGTAATTCTTCAGGACTCATCCGCTCTTCTAAGCCCAAAATAATTCCCGCTGCGAGTGATCCAACACCTGCTTGTAAGAAAATATGAGTTGGTTTTTCTTTCATTTGGTGTAAAAATTCATCAACAATTAAGCTATAGCCCTTAACAATCCAACCTGGAATCTTTTCATAGCCATCCCAAGCTGTATCTTGAATCATGATTCCGTTTGGATCTTTTTCGCAAAGCTCCTTAACTTCTTTAACAGTATTGTCATAATTCTTGTCAGTAATTTCAACTTCAGTATTTTGGATTTTACGAATATGATCTGCACGAATTTCTTTTGAACCCTTGGGCATCTTGATTACAGCATGGGTACCAAGCTTACTTGCGGCCCAAGCGATTCCGCGACCATGGTTACCATCAGTTGCAGTATAAAAAGTAATCTTTTCAGCAACCGCTTTAACTTCAGGCTTGGTCATTTCATCATAAGTAATCTTATTAGTGTCAAGACCAGCCTTTTCAGCGATACAGCAAGCCATTGCATAAAGACCACCGGCACCCTTAAAGGAATTAATGCCAAAACGACTGCTTTCATCTTTAACAGCAAGCTGCGCCACATTTAATTCCTTAGCTAAATTAGTCAAATTCTTAAGCTCAGTTGGCTTGTAAAAAGGAACTGAGTTAAAGAAATTAACTACTTCATGATCGTCTTCAAGCTTAGGAGCTTTAAAAGGGAAAGGTGATTTTAATAATTGAACTTTTTTCATATTTATTGTCTACTTTCTAATAAATTTCTGGTCACTTTGAGGAATTCCGCTATCGTCAGAAATATAGCGCTCAACTTTCATGTGGAGATCGTACTTTTCTCTAAGTTTTGCCAAATTTGCCATCATTGTGGAAGCATGATGTTTATCTATCGATTCTTGATCTTTCCAGCTATCAATTAATAAGATCGTTTCAGGATCATTTAGTGGTTGAAAATACTCATATTTCAAATTTCCTGGCTCATTGCGGATTTTTTCAACTAAGCCACTAGAAATCATTTCTTGTGCAAATCTTTAGGCACTTTTATTTTTTCCAGTGTAATATAGATTTACTGTTATGGGCATAAAAATCCTCCGTTCTTGTAGCCAGCTTAACTCATAAGTCCAGTTTACCATTGAACGAAGGATTATTTTAATATTTGTATACTTTTAACAACTAATTATCAGGCCAAAACAAATCATCCAAAGTTTTATCAAGTGCCTGACAAATTCCAATACATAAATTAACCGAAGGATTATAGTTTCCTTTTTCTATTGCGGAAATAGTTTGCCGCGACACTCCTACTAATTGTGCTAGATCTTCTTGTGACAAATCTTTACCAGCACGAGCTGCTTTTAATTTTAAATTTTTCATCACTTATCACTTTCCCTGCGATCGTGATATTGACGATATATTATAGCTAATCCATCCACAACTAAAAACACTACTAGCATTGTGCTGCATGCCATATTTCCTATTTCCAAATCATGACTCAACCTAAATTGTTGAATAACTACCACCGCATTCATCAATCCTACAATTAGCATCAGCCAACCAAAAATTGCTGGATATTTTTTACCGATACCAAAATAGGCACTTTTGAGAATTTGATAAAAAGTTACAACTAAGGCTCCGAATATAACAATTGCCAAAATGATATTAGTATCGAGTTTTGCATTAAAGTTATTATTCACAAATACATAAGCTAACAAAAAGAGATTGACTGTATACCAACCATACTTATAGCTGCGATTGCGAATCATTTCTTGACGTTCATCATATTTCACTTTTGTCTTGCCCTTATTAGTAAATAAGATCACTACAAATATTGCCACTAAAACGCCATAAAAAAATAAATCTCCTAGCTCCATAACCTACACCTCGTTTTATGATTTAGATAAATCATAAACTTTATTTCACTTATTGTAAAGTTTATTTTACATTTTTCATCTATAAATAGAAAAAAGGCATAGTAACTTTTTGCTACTATGCCTTAGATCTAACAAGTTCTAAGCATAAACTTCATGCTTCAAAACTCCAACATAAGGTAGATTACGATATAAACCATCATAATCTAACCCATACCCTACTAAAAATTCATCCGGTGCCTTAAAACCATAATAATCTGCATGAAAATCAACAACACGAGTTTCTGGCTTATCTAGCATGGCTACAACTTCAACACTTTTAGCTCCTCGATCTTTCATCACTTTGCTTAAAGCCTTCAAAGTGCGTCCCGTATCAATGATATCTTCCATAAAGATTACTGGACGATTCGTGACATCGGACTTAATATCTTGGACGATTTTCACTTTGCCAGTGGAAGAAGCGCCTTCGTAACTAGAAGCCTTAATTGGATCGATATTTAGTTTAAAATTCAATCTCTTGATCATATCGCTAGCAAAAATCATTGCTCCATTTAAGACTGGAATCACAACAGGCTGCTGGCCTTGGTATTTTTGATTAAGCTTAGCGGCTAGTTCATCCATTTTTTGATCAAGTTGAGACTGGGTATACAAGACTTTTTCAATATCGTTATTCATACTTATTTTCCTTATCATTATGGTTAACGATAAGATTTTAGCACAAATATTAAGAATATTACAGTTTTTTTGTTTAAAATTTGCATTATTTATTAATTAACAGATTTATCCTGTCTCTTATACACATCTGAGCTGCCGACGAAGGCTTTGGTGTAGGTGTCGGGGGGGGGGGGGGGTGTAGGG
>NZ_CANBCP010000062.1 GCF_947367085.1 uncultured Lactobacillus sp.
CTTTAGCCGTAAATAGCCGTCTGAATCAAGCTGATAAACTAAAAAGGTCACGACTTTTTTGTCTTTATTGCTCCATTTGGCTAGGCGAATTTGACTTAACAAATGATCTACTAGACTTTCTGAATCAGCTTCAGCGATCCAATCCAAATTCTGCAGTTCATTTTTTGGACGCTTTAAGCTGATAAAAGGATTAGCTTCACTAAAATCTTCAATGACTTTCTTTAAATCGTTTGCACCATAAGTCAAAACGGCCAGATTCTGTCTTAATTTAGACGACAAAAAAAGCCGCGTCACCAGTTTTTCTTGCACCTTAAGTGCCATTTTTTGAGACTGTGACATCGACTTTTCTCCTTACTATAACTAAATACTTACCATCTGAATCCGCATGATATTTTTATTCATCGAGATATCCTCAATAATATCAGCATAGTTCATTGAGTGTGGGATTTCTATATCATAAATATTAACATATATTAATCCCTCAGGCTTTTGAGTTACCTTAAAGTTGACATTAGTTACAGTAATATGATGTTTTTCAAAATAATTCTGAATAAATTCTTTTGTTTCAACCTTATGTTTATATTGAATTTCGAGTTTCTTCATCGCATGAACCTGGATTAGCCTTTTTGAAAAGACTAAAACAAGGACTACGAAAATTGCACCTGTAATTCCAATTGTGTAATCTCCCATACCAATAGCCAGTCCAATCCCAGCTACTGCCCATAAACTAGCAGCTGTTGTTAAACCTAATACCGTCCGATGCTGAACTAAGATAGTTCCAGCTCCTAAGAATCCAATTCCGGAGACTACTTGAGCAATCAATCTAGCTTCATCTGCTCTAACAATGCCTGCTAGCTTAGGCTGATGAATTATTGCATCATAGCCAATCTTTTCTTGAATTAAGGCAATGATACATGCTCCAGCACATACTAAAGCATGTGTCTTGATACCAGCAGGTCGATTTTTATGTTCACGATCATAACCGATGACACTGGCAATTAATACGGCTAACGTTAGACGTAAGACTATCTCGTAAAGTGTCACCGCCATGTGCATTAGACCACCCCGAGTAATCCTAAAGCAATAGAAAGAACTAATACACCAAGTAAGATCCAGTTAACGTTAACTTTCTTGGATAATAACCAGTAACAAACTAAAGTAACAATTAATGGAACTAAGCCAACCCATAATTGGTCAAGGTAAGTTTGAATCTTGATTGGTTTTCCACCTTCAATTGGAATACTTAACTTAGATTCAAATTTAACCATCGTAGCGGTCATACAGCCAATCATTAAAAGTCCTAAAGTAGATGCTGCCTTATTCAATAACTTCATTGAGCCGCTCTTATACATATCTTGGATGAATGTATCACCAACAGTAAAGCCCATGTAAGTTAAGTAGTAACGAGTAGCAATTGAAGGGATGTTGTAGATTAATAAGAATAAAATCGGCCCTAAAATTGAACCTTGACTAGCTAAACTGATACCAACACCAGCTGCAATAACTCTCAAAACTCCCCAGAAGATGGAGTCACCAATACCTGATAAAGGACCCATTAAGGAAGTTTTGATGGCAACTGTTGAATCAGGATCAAAGTTTGGATCTTGTGCTGTCTTTTTTTCCATAGAAGCAACAAGTCCCATAACGAAGGTACCCACGTTTTGAGTGATGTTATACCAAGTGGTATGACGCATCATTGCCTTACGGTGTCCTTCTTTATCATCTTTAAAGTATTCGTCTAAAGCTGGCATGATGGAATACATAAAACCAGGAGCGTGAGCCTTAGTGGCACCGGCACGGCTTGCAAAAACAGTAAAGGAGCGCCAAAAGATTCTGTTTATGATTTTTTTGTCTTCAGGTGAGACGTTCTTTGTTATTTTCATGAGAAAAAGTCCTCCTCTTCTTCATCCATTGAGTCTGTTGTTTCTAAATGAGGTGTTGCAGAAGCTACTGGCGCAGCTTTTTGCTTGTTTTCAATATTCATAATTTGCTTATCGCGAATCCATTGTAAGACTACAATGATAATTCCAAGTGCAGCTACTGCCACTGAAGGTAGTTTTAAGTATGCTGCTAAAACAAATCCTAAGAAGTAGTATGGTGATAATTCTTTACTCCATAACATTCTCATCAAGATCGCAAAACCAACTGCAGGAAGTAAGCCACCAGTTGCAGCAAGTCCGGCCATCAGATTTGCAGGAATTTGATTTACTAGGTGTTGAACTGGACGAGCACCAGCTAATACTGCGAAAAATGTAGCAAGTGAGAAAGTAAAGTAGTTAATAAACCACATTCCAAAGTGAAGTCTCGTTAACCCCTTTGGATTATCGTCACTAGCCACTTTATCAACTAGTGGAGCAAAGATGTTCATTACAACGTTCTTTAAGAACATTGAGATAAAGGCAGCAAAGACTCCGATTGGCACAGCCAAAGCTAAAGCGGCCTTAGTATCTACGCCTAAAGTAATAGCAAAAGTTGTTGCCAAAACTGTGGCAGTTACAGGTTCTGAAGAAATGGCACCACCAATATCAACGGCTCCCATAAAAATCGCTTCAAGTGAAGCTCCGATTAAAATACCTGTTCTAATGTCACCGAACATCATTCCGGCAACCATTCCTACAACCAGCGGTCTTTCAATCATTGTTTGTCCCCAGAGCCAGTTACCACCCAAACAGACAAACACACAAATCGCTGCTAGCGTCGCTGTATGTAACATAGTTATGTCCTCCTATTCTTTATTTAGCATCCTTTAACAATGAAGAAATTGGAGTTTTCGCATTGTTTGGCACAATTTGGTGGAAAACTGGAATATCTAAAGTTGCTAACTTCTTTAAAGCAGCTAATTCATCTGGTGTCATCATTAAAGTAGAAGATAATTGAATCGCATCATCTGCATCCTTGGTAAAACGACCAACATTTGCGACATTGATTCCTTCGATATCTTTAACATTTTCTGCAATTTTTAAGGCATCTTGTACATTATTAGTTAAAGCAAAGATTCTCATATTTGCGCCTTTAGGATTATTGAAAACCTTAATTGCATCATCAACATTTCTAATTAAAAGTTTCTTTCCTGTTGGT
Organism: uncultured Lactobacillus sp.; assembly: GCF_947367085.1. Classification (GTDB taxonomy): domain Bacteria; phylum Bacillota; class Bacilli; order Lactobacillales; family Lactobacillaceae; genus Lactobacillus. The sequence continues at coordinate 3,079 of NZ_CANBCP010000062.1, forward strand.
GTTGCCATTTTTAAAGTCATTTGGACCATTTCATTATTTGCTGCATTATCATTTGCAACTACGATTCCCGGCGTATTTAATTCTTTAGTCCAAACTAATGCCACTTGTCCATGTATTAAACGATCATCAACTCTCAATTGTGCAATCATAATTCTTTCTCCTTTAAAATTCTCTATTCAAAGAAATCATTCACGGTTTCTTTTTCTTGATCTTGTTGACTTTGTGGTATTTCTAACAGCTCTACTTGACTTTGGACAATCAGATCTTGTAGATGCTCTTTTGTCAAAGGTTCACTGTCTAAAAGCACTGACATAATGATTGCCAAATTCATTTGAGTCACAATAAAAATATCTTTTTGATCTGCAGCTTCTAGCATTACTTTTTGATTAACACTACCACCTTTAAGATCGGTGAAAATTACTGCTGGTCTTTTGGCACTCTTAATAAATTCTTCAATTTGGGGAGTATAGTCACTGTCATCCACATATGCATCAATGACTTTTACTTTATTCCCCATCCCAGTAAGAATTTCTAGGGAACTTTGAAGGCCACTAGCAAAATGTCCGTGACTTGCAATTAAAATATCTGTCATGTTTTTATCTCCTCTCTTTTTATCCTTTACACCTATTTATTAGCAAAAAGTGTGCCAAGTTCTAAAAAGCGCCTCATGACGGCAAAAAAAATAAAGTGTTTATTTTTTAAACACTTTATCAATACATAATTAAACACTAATTGTCTTTTGACTAATTTCTTATGATTCTTCTATAAATTGCCGAAATAGCTCATACAGCAGGGATATCTCATAATTTGAGATTTTGATATTGTATTTCATTTCTACTGGCTGAAAAATGCTATGGGAAATTTTGAAGAAATCTTTCTCTTCATCAGTTTTTGGTTCAACTTTAATTTCAGCGTTTTTTTGAACCATTAAACGTTCAATCATCAAGGCAATATGCATATAGAGGTTCAGCCTAACTTTACCGTCTAAATTTAAACCATAATAACTCTCGTATTTGCTATTAATTTCTTCCACTTGACGAATAACAACGTCAGGATTAAGAAATGATAATCTCTCTGAAATCCCTTCTTTAGAAAAGAAGCGCAAAATCTGCTGACTGAAAGTTTCGATCTCTTCACCAGTCATATATGGCGCAAGCCAGCGTTTTAAGTTATTTGCACCAGTTTTATCAAGAAGACTATACAAATTCATGTGTTTAAAGCCGACCGGCTCTAAAATATCTAAAGTCGTTAATACAAATAAGGTCCGATCAAAGTAAGACCAATCCTGACTCTTAATTTTTTCCTTCAAAGATCCATAATCTACAGGAATCACTTTAATTTGATTGGGTAAAAATGGCTGAATAATTTCACTAACCTTTTCAGCAATCCCCAGTCCTGAGATACAAGAAATCAAAATATTTGGAGATTGAGAAAAACCTTCATAATATTGGACATCAATTCCATAATCGGATTCTGCATTTTGTGCAATTTGTTTAAAAGGACGATTTTGTTGCATCTTTAATGCTAAATCAAGCCCAGTTAAAGTCGTCAAGTTATTTACGACTAGTAAGTCGCCATCAAGATGGGAGCTTATTTCTGAATATAATTGGCCTAGTGATCCCATATCCACCATCAAAATAAAGCCATTTGTAGTATTAAATGAAGAAATTAATTTTTTAGCTTCTTCAATAATTGGCTCAAGTCCAGTATCCACCGGCATATCAATGGCATCAAATATGTACGTTCCACAAAGAGAATTAACTACCGTTTGAATACTAGTAGCCGTACTTTCACCGTGGGCGACCATTAAGCCACGTAATTGAATATTTTCATCAACATGATCACTTAATAATAAAGCCAGAATCAAAATTAACGATTGCTCGCTTTTGACAGACAATTGTGGCACTTTTTTATAAAAGGTTTTTGCCACGTGGAGCGAGCGTGGAATAATATTAGAAAATTTTTCAGTTAGTAACTGGATAGTATTTTCATCGACTTGAAAATGATAGCTATAAAGTAAATACAAAACTGGCTCTAAATAACCTGTCTGACTCAGTCCAAATTGATTTTCAATAACTTTTTTAAATAAACTCTGATGCTGCAAGTGCATCCCCGATTTTAAGGCCCACTCAGGAACAAACTGCTTCAAATTTTGAATAGAGAGTTTACACTTAACTGCCAAATCATGAGAATAGTTTTCTTCTAATTGAGCAAGCTGGCTCTGAATACTCTCTAAATTTTGCTGGATCAAACTGCTTTGATGACGCTCAAGTGGTGCTTGAGGATCCACAAAAATATTAGAATAATCTTCAAATCTCGGTAAGTCCTCTAACATCAAGTTCGACATCTCTAAGTGAATAATATCGCTAGAATCTTGTTCATGATAAGCGGCAGCACATGAAACTTGAATTATATTTTTTAGATAACCGATATTTCCTGAATGTTTAATTTGTAAGAGAGCTGAGACAACATACCTATCAACATCGATTTTTTTGTTTATTGTCTGCGCTTCTTGATAAAAAAGATAGCGTAATAACTCCAAACGCTCATCAATCGGTCTTTTGATAAAGTCCGGCAAACTCACATGAACTGGAATTCTTCTTAAAAAAGTCGTCAGCAAGACTTTTTGTGGATCTTCAGTAGTTGCTAAAATTAAACGGACTTTTGCCTTGATAGGCTTAACATTGTCGCCCATTGCATAAAATTCACCAGAATCAATAAATGAAAATAGTTTTTCCTGATTTTCACTGCTCAAACGGTGTACTTCATCTAAAAATAAATATCCACCATCAGCTTGTTTTAATAAGCCGTCTTTTGTTTCATCAGCACCGGTATAAGCTCCTTTCACATAACCAAAGAGCATACTGGAGACAAGTTCGGGGTTATTGGCATAGTCAGCACAATTAAGAACGATATAAGGAGCATTAGCTTTAATCACTTTTTTATCTTTAGCCAAATTAGCGATCTTACTTGCCAAGTAGCTTTTACCTACACCAGAATGTCCTGTGATTAGAATATTTAAACCATCAGGTGGGTATAAAACAGCCGCCGAAATTTGGTTAATCACATGCCGTATAGAACCGCGATAGCCGATGAAATTTTTAAAAGTATTTTTATGTAGAATCGGGGTAGCATTTTTTTGCCATTTCACTGGACGACCAGCAATTTTTTGAATCTCGCCATCGCGAACCAAATCATTTAAGTAGTGACTAATAACTGAACGAGAAAGATTTAAATCAGATGCAGTTGACTGGTTGTTAGAGGCTGATCACTTTTTAATTGATTGATATAAGCTAAAACCTGATCGCGTGCTTTGTCCATAAATACCTCCGTATAGAAATTAACATTACTATTATATCAGATTTATGTAATCGCTATCAGAGATAATGTATAATATATTCGTAAATTTTGTCACTAATATTGCTTTTATAATGAAATTAAATTAACATTGAGATTAACTAAATATTTTTAGAAAGAGGATTTATTTAATGAATAACTTTTCTCAAGAGCCACAACGCACTACAGTTAATGCAACTGCTGGTTTGAACAGCTTTTTAACTAAAATGTATGGCTTTATGACTTTGGCAGTGTTAGTATCTGCTTTTGTCGCATTCATTGCACCTTACACCTACTTAGTTCCGATGCTAAGACTAGTTTCTCAAAGTCAAATTATGCTTTATGTCTTATTCTTAGGCGTACCAATTGTTTTGACTCTAGTAATCGGATCAAAAGCCACTCGTTCTCCAGGCGTCAGCTTATTTTTATTAATGGTAATGGCTGTCGTTTACGGAGCTGAATTTTCAATTTTGACTTTAGCTTTCTCTGGTCAAAACATTACTTTCGCCTTCGTTTCTGCAGCTGCTGTCTTCATTACTATGGCAGTCTTAGGAACTACTACTAAGAAAGACTTATCTAACTTAGGATCTTATGCTTTTGCTGCTTTGATTGGATTGGTTGTTGCCACTTTGATCAATATGTTCTTAAAGAACCCAATGGTTACTTATGTCTTTTCTTACATTGGCGTAATCATCTTCACTATTTTGACTGCTTGGGATGCTCAAAAGATGAAGAACTTATACCTTCAAACTGAAGGGCAGATTTCTTCAACAGGTCTTGCAGTAGTCGGTGCATTAAACCTTTACCTTGATTTCATTAATATCTTTATCTACTTCCTTCAAATTTTTGCTGGTAGCGATAGAGATTAAATATAATACGATAAGAAAGAATTGCAAAAAGTTGTAGTTCTTTCTTTTTTGTTTTGATTTGTATTCGTGATAAGGTAAAGGTGAATAATATATCAAATATAATAGGAGGATAATTTCTATGTATAATTTTCCACCTGAACAAGACAGACGTTCTATCGTTGACGTCTCAGCCTTGAATTCATTTTTAAGTAAAATGTATGGATATATGGCATTTGCGGTCTTTGTATCTGCATTAACGGCTTATCTAACTATGACAGTCTTTGCTAAACCAATGGCTAGCTTCATGCTGCAGCATCGCTGGGCAATGTGGTTATTACTGCTTTTGCCAATTGTTTTGACATTTGCAATCAGTTTTAATGCGACTCGCAGCCCAGTAGCAAGTTTTATACTATTAATGCTGACAGCTATTATCTATGGTGTTACCTTTGCCTTCATTGCCGGAGCTTATACAGGACAAGACATTGCTTGTGCATTCTTTGCTTCAGCAGCAGTCTTTGTAACGATGGCGATCATAGGGACTGTCACCAAGAAAAATCTTAATCGGATGGGCTCTTATGCCTCAGCAGCTTTGATTGGCTTAATCGTCGCCATGCTTATCAACTTATTTTTGAAAAATCCAATGGTTGATTATATCTTTTCATTTATCGCAGTAATTATCTTTACTATCTTGACTGCATGGGATGCTCAAAGAATGAAGAATATCTATATGCAATTTGGTAGTGAAGTTTCAACAAACGGCCTGGCTGTTTTAGGAGCTCTACAACTTTACTTAGACTTCGTTAACTTATTCTTGCAGTTTCTAACTATCTTTGGCTTCAGCGACAACAATAATAATTAATATAAAAGGCTATCTTTATGATGGCCTTTTATGTTTGGGTACGTCCTATAGCGGACTAAACTTAAATACATTTATCAATTTGTAAATAACATTTTACTGCCCTATACTTAACTTATATGTTTATATAAGGAGTTTTTTATGACTGTCCACATTACAAGTCTTAATGGTATGGCAATGAATAGCGTTGCACAAATAGCCCAACTAATGACAGCTAAAATTGGTTCTCAAATGGGAATGAACGAATTTGGTATCTATGCTTATCATTGGAAAGAAGAACCCGATCAAGCTAGAAGTACGCGTTTTGACGGCATCATTGCCTCTTTAAATCCAGGTGATACAGTCATTATTCAATCCCCAAGTTGGATAGCAATCGAGTGGGATCAAGCATTTATCGATCATATTAGTATTTATCCCGATGTCAAAAAAATAATCTTCATTCATGATATTGTGCCCTTAATGTTTGAAGTTAATCGTTATCTTTTACCGCACTACATTGACTACTACAATAAGGCAGACGTCTTAATTGTTCCTTCTCAAAAGATGTATAATTTTTTGAGAGATAATGGCCTCAGAGAAAAACCTTACGTTGTACAGCATTTTTGGGATCATCCCTGCCAAGTAAATTATTTCATCAGTCCTCAAAATAACAAAGTTATTAACTTTGCAGGAAATGCTGATAAGTTTGATTTTGTTAAAAATTGGAACAACCAAAAAGTAAAACTACAAGTATTCAGCGATCCTGAAAAGAAAGTTCCCGAACAAAACTTAGAATACATGGGTTGGAAAAATGATCCAATTTTAATTGAAGATCTCCGTAGATCTGGAGGTTTTGGTCTAGTATGGTCTGAAGAACCTTATTGGTCCGAATATATGAAAATGAATACTTCTTATAAATTAAGTACATATCTAGCTGCCGGTCTCCCAGTAATTATTAACAGTGATACTCCAGAAGTTGAAACCATTAAACGTAAACAACTTGGAATCATCGCTGATAGCTTAGAAGAAGCTAGAACTAAAGTGCTTCAAGTTAATGATGATGAATATAAGCAAATGTGTGATAATGTAGAATCTTTTGCTAAATTAATCAGAGGGGGCTACTTTACTAAGAAAGCTCTCTCAGAAGCAGTATTTAAATCTCGATATGAATAAAAAATAAGGCTGATAATTTTACAAGCATCAACGTAAAATTATCAGCCTTTTTTCTATTTAGTCTTTTATTATTTGATCTCTGCTACCACTTCATTGTCAAAAGTTGTATCTTTTTTAAGAGTAACTCCCAAATCAAACTCTGCGCTATGTTTATTAGGAAGAGCAACAGCATATAAAGTTTTCATCTTGTACCATTCATATTCTGAATCAATATGACCTAAATCAATTATTTGATTGTCCATATCTCGTAAATCGTCCACCACAACCTTGGCCGTTGGTCCTAACATTACTAGTACTAATCTATTGTCTGCATTTTCTCTAATTGCCGATTCAATTTGTTCTAGCTTACTATATGCATTTTTAGCAGGACAAACGATTCGCTTAATTGATCTAGCGCCTGCAAACAAATCATTTCCTTCACCTGATCTAGTAAGTTTACCTTCAACTATTAAAACATCACGATCTTGCCAAATTGCTTTAAGTTTATCAAACGATTTATTACTTTTAC
>NZ_CANBCP010000063.1 GCF_947367085.1 uncultured Lactobacillus sp.
GGTTAAAACTTCTTAATCTTAAAGCATTTGTTAAAACTGAAACAGAACTTAAACTCATTGCAGCTGCTCCTATCATTGGATTTAAAAGTGGTCCACCAAATATATGAAGAACTCCCATTGCAACAGGAATACCTAAAACATTATATCCAAATGCCCAAAATAAATTTTGTTTTATGTTTCTAATAGTTGCCTTGCTTAATTTTATTTTCTTTTTATAATTACTAAATGGTAAATTGATAATATTACTCTCCAAGGCAAACGTTACAGGACGCTGGCCTACGACTGCAAGCTGGGTTTGAATTAAAGAATCATGCTTAGCAGCTTGAATTACTTCTTGAATCATCTTACTTGCAAAAGCCTTAATCTTTGTTTTATTTAATTCGCTGTACTTAATTGTCTCAAGATCTTGGAGATAATCTTGCTCTTCTATTTTTTTGGTAATTTCTTCTTGTTTAATCTTCACAATAAAAAACCTTCATCAATATGTTTTGTCATTAATACGATAACTAATTATATATGTTCTTGCAAATATTTTTATAAAAAAAAGCCAGCTAAACAGCTGGCTTTTGGCGAAGAAGATATAACTATCTCAGGGTCTTCGTTTCACAACCGAAGGAGCCCAACATCAGTACTTCCCGTACTTTGATATTTAAATCAAGATGTCTTCTGTCAAAGAACGCATCTCGCGTTTTCCTCGACTCGTCGCATAATTATTATACAAAATTTTTCTTATTTTTTCTATTTCTACGTATTTTAAAGAACACTTCGACCACTAATTGAGCTAACAAAAATCCCATCGCAATTGCAATTGTTACTATTGCTACACGTAATAATAAGTCTTCAGCATCAGACAATTGTCCATCAACAAGTGCTCTTACTGCTTGATATGCTGGCACTCCAGGCACTAATGGTACAATTCCTGGAATATTAAAAACAGTCACCGGACATTTTTTTATTCGGGCAAAAACACCCCCTAAAATTCCAATTAATAAAGCTCCTAATAAATTCGATCCTAGCCTCCCTAAACCTAGCTGAATACCCCACCAATATACCATCCAACCGGCTGTTCCACTAAAGCCGCATAAAACTAGTGCACGATGAGGCACATTAATAATTAACGCAAAACCCACAGCTGAGATCCAGGCAAAAGCAAAATTTATTATTATTTCAACCCAATATGGCATTATAAAATCCCCCATAATAACTTAATTGCAATACCAATTCCGCCTCCTAAGGCAATTGCTGTAAATAATGCTTCAGTTCCTCTAACAATTCCAGATAAAATATCTCCACCAAATAAATCACGTAAGGCGTTTGTGAAAGCAACACCAGGAACCAATGTCATCAATGCTCCAATCAAAATATTATCAACTAATAATTTTGGAAAAATTTTGCATAACCCAATAGTCAAAACGCCCATAAAAATTGCTGTAACAAGCTCGGCCAGAAAACGAATATTAGTGTATTTCTTTATTGCGAGATACACACCATATCCCACTCCCCCTACCAACGCAGCTGCCGGAAAATCAATCCAATCATAGTCATTCATAAACAGGACCATCAAAGTACAGCTTAGAATAGTCGCCCCAAATATCTGGAGCCAAATTGGAAAATTAGGTGTAGATTCGGATAGAGCTTGCAATTTTTTTTGCAGTTCATTAAGAGTAATTTTTTTCGCAGCAAAATCTCTAGATAGACTATTAACCCGATCGACCAATTCAAGGTTAATATTTCTATCCTTAATCTGTGTCAGCTGAGTATATGAATGTGGTCCCAGACTCATAAAAATACCAGTAGGTGTAGTAAAGCATCGAGCGCCTTTAACACCTGCATTAAACGCAATCCTACGCATGGTATCTTCTACCCGATACATCTCACTTCCCCCTTGAATCATCAAGCGGCCAGCTTTTAAACATGTATCTAACACTTCTGCTACGTATTGCGACTCCATTTCTTCTTGATTCATATCTTACCTCATGAAACTTTTTCTTAATTCATAGTTTCGATATCTATTGTCTTATCAACCCAATTATCTCTAAAGAAATCACGCTCATGACTAACGATGATAACTCCACCATCAAAATTAATAATAGCCTTTTTAAGTGCCTCTTTAGTTGTAACATCCAAGTGGTTAGTAGGTTCATCCAAAAACAATAAATTACTTGGCTCAAACTGCATTTTAGCTAATTTAACTTTCTCTTGTTCACCACCTGATAATTCCTTTAAAGGACTCATAGCTTGCTGACTAGTTAATCCCATTCTGGCCAAAGCTTGTCGCAATTCGCGAGGACGTAAACGAGTAAATTCTTCTTGCAGATACTGCAATGGCGTCATATTTTTATTCGGCCAGGTTAAATCCTGCTGAAAATAAGCTAATTTGGCTGTTGACGATAGTTCAAAACTCCCATAGATGGGTTTTAACTTACCTAATAGTGTTTTAAGCAATGTAGTTTTTCCGATACCATTAAAACCAGTAACAGCTACTTTTTCGCCATTACCTATACTAAAGTTAAATGCTGATTTTACTAATGCTTTATCATAACCAATAATCAAATCTTGGGTCTGCAACAATAAATTAGACGCTGTAGTTACATAAGGAAAGCGAACTTGAGCGATTTTATTATTTTGCGGGGGTGTTAAAACATCCATTTTAGCAAGTTGCTTTTCCCGAGATTTAGCACTTTTTGAGCGTGATCCTGCTTTATTTTTTCGAATATAGGCTTCCGTTTTCTTAATTTTACGTTGCTGATTAGCATATGCTTTTAAATAACTTTCGCGATCAGCTTGTTTTTGACGTAAGGCATGCTTTAAATCACCGGTATAGCGAGTAATTGTTCCAAAATCAATATCGATAATACAATTCGTAATTCGTCCTAAAAAATCATAATCATGAGAGACAACAATAAAAGCCCCAGCAAAATTATTCAAATAATCCGCTAACCAATCAATATGATTAACATCTAAATAGTTAGTAGGTTCATCTAAAACTAAAACATCCGGATTTTGCAATAATAGCTTAGCCAAAATCAACTTGGATCGTTGCCCACCTGATAATTTTGACACATCTCGATCATACCCAAGTTCTGCTAAACCTAGTCCACTTGCAACTCGATCAATTTCAGTATCAATATCATAAAAACCCTTTTCTTCAAGAAGGGTTTGAATTTTACCAGCTTTTTCTAAAAGAGCATCATCACTATTTTCACTATATTTTGCATATAGGTTATTCAACTCTTTTTCTTTTTGATAAAGTTGTGCAAAAGCTGTTTTTAAAAAGCCTTTAATGCTTAAACCAGCTTCCAAATGAGCATACTGGTCTAAATAGCCAACATGTAATTTGTTTTGCCATTTTACAATTCCATCATCTTGCGTTATTTCGCCCGTCAAAATTTTGATTAAAGTGGATTTCCCCACTCCATTTTGACCGGTCACTCCCATGTGATCTTCTTTATTTAAAACAAATGATGCATTTTCATATAAAGTCTTATCAATAAAAGTTTGGCTTAAATCCTTAACTGTTAATAAACTCACTTGTGAGTTCCTCTTTCTTTATTAGATTTATCTTTTGCTAGTTCCATCTGTTTTTTGTCATATTCTTGCAATTGATATAATACTTTCGGCCACATTCGCTTAGGAATTATTAATTGTAATTTATTGTTATAAACTGGAAAATCACTCGCTCTCATCCCTGTAATTTGTGCTAAATCTTGATCGGTTAAATGATATTTAGCTGTAATTGCTTTAATTTCATATGAAGCATGACCCCTAAAGTAAGACACTACAAAAAAGAAAATAGCAAAAATCCCTGCGATAGCAACTGATAAGCTCAAATTCAATCTAAAAGTACGTAAGCAAATAAATACTACTGCTATAAAGCTAATTAGCGCTGATAAGACGCCATAAATTACCGGAAAAAGAGTCTTTACTTTCATAGTTTCACCTTTTCTATTAGTCACAGATATTACATTTTTGTTACAAAATGACATTCATCTAACAATTTATTACAAGCTTATAAAAATCTGTAATTGTCATGTCCTAATAGTGCAACAAATGCTTTCTATAATGTAAGTATCGATTATTTAAAGGATAACAGTTTTATTACTTATCTACACCTTAATTTTTCAGAATTTATCAAAAGTATTTACTTAGGAGGAGTAATATTTTGTTTAAGCGACAATTCGCAGTCCTTTTTACTGCTATTTCATTTTTAATTTTAACTTTTAGTTTTTCAAATACTACTGCATCCGCTGACTCAGATGATGATTTTGCAGTTTCTAGTGAATTAGTTAAAGAAACTATGAAGCCAGAGCTATTAAAGCAAAAGCTACAAAAACAACAAGTTGAAGCCATCCGTAATGCTAAGCTCAAAGAAGTTCAAGCTGAACAAGCTCGTTTAGAAAAAATTGAGGCAGAACAAAAAGCTGCTCAAGAAAAAGCCAAATCTGAACAACTTGCAAAACAAAAACAAGCAAGTTCACAAGCACCAACTACTAATAATGCTTCTAACCAAAATGTGTCCGGAGTAAACAAGGGTACTTTCAAACTTTCATTTTATGATCCAGCTGCAATGGGCTCTAGCTTAGGTTATGGTGGTGTTGCTGCTAACTTATCAGTATTTCCTAAAGGAACCAAATTAAAGATTACATTACCTGATGGAACTGTCTGGATTCGCGTGGTTAATGATACTGGTGGTTTTGCGGCTGCTAACCCTCGTCAATTAGATGTTGCCATGCCTAACAGTCAAGTACCAGCTGCTGGAGTATTATCAGCAACCGTTGAAGTAATTGGCTAATATAAAGAAATTTGACTTTAACTTAAAAAGAACTAATATATAAATGTCAACAGATACATAAAGAAAAGAGAACCATTTTATTGAAAAGTGGTTCTCTTTTTTGTTTTATCAATTACTACCGTCCCAAACAACAGTGTCAGAATGCTGTGAATAAATTACATAATTTTCAAATGCTGTCGGATCACTCCATTTCAATCCTTTTTGCAAGCTATTTTGACGTGTTTCTTCGTTTTTAAGTTTCTCTTTTGGTAAGCCTAGACCACTTCTAACTAAGTCCGAAACACGTTGTAATTCCTTGGTTGAAGCAACTTGTAGCGATGCTCCTCCGATCCAAGCATCATGACCATGAATATAGCCGCTTTTAATATTTGAAGCACAGGAGCGATAATTCATAGCTAACGTCATCATATCATTGAAAGTTAGGTTAGTTTTAACATATTTAGCAAAGACGTTTAAGATCTTACGATAATTGTTGACTGAATTCAGTGTCATTCCCTGATGAACTATTTGAGTAATAATTTGTCTTTGACGCATTTGTCGGCCGTAATCGCCCTTCGGATCTTCTTTTCTCATTCGAGAATAATCTAGTGCTTGTTTACCGTTTAAATGCATCTTACCTTTTTTAAATTTGGTATTGTAAGTAAAACTAAATGGGACGTTAACATCGACACCACCTAAAGCATCCACCATGCTTTCAAGAGCTTGCATATTAACTTCCATATAATAATCTATTGGTGTATTAAGCAGATGGGAAACTGTTTTTTGTGAAGCCTTATTTCCACCGACCTGATAAGCTGAGTTCACACGGAACATATAATACTTACCCTTATCTCCTAAGACGTCTACTAAAAGATCTCGTGGAATTGATGTCATAGTTGCCTGTTTTTTCTTAGGATTCATTGTGACTAATATCATTGTGTCAGAATTTCCGCGGTCATGACGACCTTCAATTCCTTGATCCACGCCTAGAATTAAAATGGACACTGGCTTATTTTGAGCAATTGCAGCAGATGTTTTCCCACTACCGTGATAAGCCTGACGAGCTGTGGAAATTGCTGTAAAATAAATTTTTCCAAAGTATGCCAACCCAATGCCTAAGATAAAAACAGTTATTAGACCCGCTATTTTTCTAATCAGGTGTTGTTTATCACTCTTATTTTTTTCCGCTGCAAATACGCGATTATGTGACAGTTTTTCAATCGTTTTATCTTTTGTTTGACGATAATTTTCCCGCGTATTAGGATTTTTTGGATCCATTTAACTTTCCCCTCTTTTTCTAACACCTAATTTAACCATATTTTTCGGCACTATTTTTACTTGATTTCAATTATTAATAAAGTTTTACTTTTTCGCAAGCGAAATATTGTTCTATAATTGGTTCTATTATTACTATTCAATCGAAAGAAGGAAAACTATGGCTCTACCTACACGAAACCAAGTAAGCGAAGATTTAAAGTGGGATCTAAGTCGTGTTTTTGAAAACGACGATGCCTGGGAAAAAGAATACGATAATGTCGCAAATGATATTAAAGATTTGGCTAATTTAAAAGGCACTCTTTCAAAATCAGGCAAAGATCTATATGAAGGCATTAGCGCCATGCTAGAAGTTAGCCGGCGCCTTGAAAAAGTCTACGTCTATGCCACAATGTCAAGTGATGTTGACACAAGCAACAGCCACTATTTAGGATATGCGGCAAAAGTCCAATCTTTAGCAAGTCAATTTTCTGCAGCAACTGCTTTTGTGGATCCAGAGATTTTGAGCATCCCTAAAGAAAAATTAACCCAATTCATCAAAGATGAACCTCGCTTAGACCAATACCATCATCGCTTAGAGCTCGTCACCCGTAGACGTCCCTATACTTTATCAGCTGACCAAGAAAAACTTGTGGCTGATGCTAGTGACGCTTTAGGAGTTAGCTCTAATACTTTTAATGTATTAACTAATTCCGATATGCAGTATGGCTTTACCCAAGATGACAATGGTGAAATGGTTCAATTATCAGATGGTCTTTATTCTTTATTGATCCAATCACAAAACCGTGAAGTCAGAAAAGGGGCCTTTGAAGCAATGTATGACACCTATGGTCAATTTGAAAATTCTCTTGCTTCTACGCTATCTGGTGTCACCAAAGCTCACAACTACAATGCAAAAGTCCACAAATATGAATCAGCACGCCAAGCTGCATTAGATGCTAATGGCGTACCAACAATTGTTTATGATACTTTAATCAAAGAAGTCGACTCTCACTTAAACTTGCTTCATCGTTATGTTGCACTTCGTAAAAAGATCCTTGGCCTTAAAGACTTACAAATGTATGACATGTATGTACCGTTAACTGGGAAGCCATCATTATCTTACAATTTTGAACAAGCTAAACAAGAAGCAAAAAAGGCTTTAGTTCCACTTGGTGAAGACTATTTAAAACATGTTGACTATATTTTTAACAACCGTGTAATTGATGTTGTTGAATCTCAAAACAAGGTTACAGGTGCTTATTCTGGTGGCTCTTATGACACTGATCCATATGAATTATTAAACTGGGAAGATAATATTGACTCACTTTATACCTTAGTTCATGAAACGGGACATTCAGTACATTCCTGGTACACTAGAAATACCCAGCCATATGTTTATGGTGATTATCCAATTTTTGTGGCCGAAATCGCTTCAACCACCAATGAGAATATTTTAACCGAGTACTTCTTAGACCACGTTACTGATCCAAAGACGCGCGCCTTTGTCTTAAACTACTACCTTGATTCGTTTAAGGGCACTCTCTTTCGTCAAACACAATTTGCGGAATTTGAACAATTTATCCATGAAGCTGATGCACAAGGACAGCCTTTAACTGCTGACATCTTAGATAAATTTTACGGTGATTTGAACCAGCGTTATTACGGACCAAGTGTCGAAGAAGGTGGCGATATTGCTAAAGAATGGGCAAGAATTCCTCACTTTTACTATAACTTTTATGTTTACCAATACGCTACAGGATTTGCAGCAGCAACTGCTTTGGCTAATAACGTAGTCCATGGCACAGATGCTCAAAGACAAGCTTATATCGGTTTTTTGAAAGCAGGCTCAAGTGATTATCCAACTGAAATCATGAAAAAAGCCGGCGTAGATATGACTAAGCCAGCTTATCTTGAAGAAGCCTTTAAGACTTTTGAAGAACGCTTGAATGAATTTGAAAAACTGATTGATGAACTTTAGAACATAAAAAATAGGATTTCCAAAATGGAGATCCTATTTTTTAGTTTCTAAACATTTGAATGAAATATGTGCCTAAATAGATAAATACTTCAATAATTGCAATAAAGAAAGTTACTGGCCAGTTAGTCAAAAATCCTAAATAAAGACCTGCCCAGACCCCAATTAAGGCAATGACAATTGACCATACTATCATTGAACCAATGCTGCGTCCTAAATAGCGGGCAGTGGATGCTGGCAAGGTTAACAAAATAAAGACTAGCAATGAACCTACAATTTGTGAACCAATTGAAACTGACATTGCCAAGGCAACTAAAAATACTACTCCAACAAAACCAGCTTTAACGCCATGAGCCATAGCTCCAATGTGATCAAATGAATCAAAATTAAGTGGTCTTTGTACTGCAAAAATTAATAATAAAACGATGATTGACAAAACAACTAGTTGTACAACACCTTGTCGATCAACGCCGATGATACTACCAAACAAAATATTTGTCGCATAGCGGCTATTTGAATTAGAAATAGCTAAAAACAAAACACCTAATCCAATAAAAAGAGCTGAAATAGCACTAATTGAACTCTCTTTTTGGTCCGAGTGCATAGTTAATTCGCCAACTCCAACTGAACCAAGCAGCGTAAACAAAAGCATTCCCCATAAAGGCGCAATTCCCATAAACACCGCAAAACTGGCACCAGCAAAACCTATTTCAGACAAAGTATGAGCTAGAAAACTAAAGTTTCTTGCTACAACATAGACACCTACTACTCCACAAGTAATTGCAATAAATGTACTTGCTAAGAAGGCATAACGCATAAAATCAAATTGAAACATTATTCGTAATCCTCCTTAAAATCTGCCATCTTTCCTTGCCTAATACTTGCATGGTCTAAGTAAAGATAGTCGTTCATATATTTTTTAGCAAGTGCTACATCATGTGTTACAAATAAGACTGTCATATTGTGTTTTTTATTTAAATGATCAATCAAGTTCATTAATTCTTGCTTAGCTACAGGATCTAAGCTAGCTGTAGCTTCATCTAAGATGATCATATTTGGATGATCAAGTAAAGCTTGTGCTAAATATGCCCGCTGCTTTTGTCCACCAGAAGCGCGACCCATCCGGGTATTTTGAATACCAGTCAAATTAGTTTCTTGTAATTGATGTTCAATTTGTTTTTTAACTTCTTTATTTTTTATCAACGGTGCATTAAGTCCCACAAAGGCTTTAATTGACAAAGGATAATCTTGATCAATATTTCTAAACTGTGGCACATACCCTAATTTAATCTGGTCTGAAAATTTATAATTTCCAGCCGTTGGATCTAATAAATCCATCAAAATATTGATTAAGGTAGTTTTTCCAGCACCATTAGGTCCTAACAGGGCAGTCATTGAACCTTTTTTTAGCTTAAAATTAAGATTTTGAAAGACAACTTTTGAATCAAATTTCATCGTTAAATCTGTTACATCTAAAATATCTTCCAATATCCACCCTTCTTTCTAATATCTACATCCTATTAC
>NZ_CANBCP010000064.1 GCF_947367085.1 uncultured Lactobacillus sp.
ATCATTGATCAAATTGGTTATTATGAAGAGGAAATAAATTTTGACTTAATTAGTGAATTAGAGTTATCATCTGATCTACGTAATAAAATTTTTAATGCAATGACAGATGAGAGATTTGAAAAATGCATTGAAAGGATCTTATTACAATGTGAAGTAATCACAATATTTGATCCAATCTATCCTGCTAAATTGAAAGAAACTTTTGATCCACCAATTGTTTTATTCGCTCGCGGCAATTTAGAATTACTCAAAAAAAATGTTACAGTGATAGTTGGTTCAAGAAATCCAACCCAATATAGCCGTCAAGTTTTAAGACAACTAGTACCAAATATTGTTAACCAAGGCTTTGTAATTGCCAGTGGTTTAGCAAAAGGTGTGGATGCCATTGCTCATGAAGAAACATTAAAAAGTCAAGGCAATACTATAGCAGTTGTCGGAAATGGCTTGAACTATTTTTATCCGCGACAAAATCAAGAATTACAAAAAGAAATTATTAAACGTGGTTTATTATTAAGTGAATATTTACCAGATACCCCGCCATTACCTTTTCGCTTCTCCGAACGGAACCTAATATAAAAATATAGAAAACTAGAGCATTGGTAAATCAACGTTTTCATAAATAAGAAAGCTATAAAAAACTATAGAAGTTTTAAAATTGGCACACATTTGGCACACAAAAAAGCACCCACATAATTTTGTGAGTGCTTTTTACTATGGTTAAATACATAGCGATGAATATAGTCCACCTACATTATAACAGAATTGATAAAAAAGATGGTCAATCCTGCTGATCATCTCTTTCAAACCATTATTAACTTAGAACACCTATATTATAACTTATAAAATAAAACTAACAATTACCTAAACTTAAGCAAATGCATTTTTAAATAAGCCAATTATTTGTTGTTCATCAATTTGCTTAGTTTCCTCAATGAGATAACCATACGTATCGATAGTTGTTTTAACATTTGAGTGACCAAGCCGATGCATAATGTAATACCAATCTATTTTTTTATGGATCAATATAGCGACGTGTGCGTGTCTTAACGTATGAGTAGTAAAACCATCCTTGGGTAGTTTTAAAAGCTCTAGAACCCGCCTTAATTCGTCTCCAGTAGCATTACTTGTCGGTGGTAGTCCAGTAGTGGGGGATCCAAAAACAAATTCACTGTGATTATGTTTTCTTAATTCTTCTAGTAACGGAAAAATCTGAGGGTTAACCGTTATAGTTCTGTACGATGCCTTATTTTTAGTTGGACCCAGTTTATGGATGTCAGAATTATAAGAGTGATGGATGTCAATCGAAAAGTTTTGGGGATGCAAATCACGCCAACGCAGCCCCAGAGCTTCACCAATTCTTACACCAGTTATTATTTGTAGGGCAAGCACGTAATCACAAATATTACCCTTATCTAAGCCTACTTTTCGCCCATAGAAGGTAATATCTTTTGCAGACATAAGATAGGGTGAACGTCTTTCTAAAAGCTTATTTAGAATTTCTTGGATATGGGATAAAGATGGTAATTGGACTTTGTCATATCTAGTACGCTTAGTTGTTCCAGTAATATTAGTGCCATAAGTAAAATCACTAACAATTATTCCATCTTGAATAGCATGCCTTATAGCGGAATGGTATTTTTTGTGGAAACTTTTAACACTACTTTTGGCATAGTGTTTGCCTAGTTTGTTAAGAAATCCTTGCCACATAGTAGGGGTGATCTCTTTAATTTTGGTATGACCCCAATAATCTTCCAAAGGTCCTTTGGCCGTTTTATAGGATCTACGCGTTTCATATCTACAATTTGGTTTATTAAAAACTTCATAGCATTGCCAGAAGTATTCAACAAATTCAGGGTTTTCTCCAATATTTACTCCCTTATTATGCTTGGAGTCCATATCGGTCCAATAATCCATCGCTTCCTTTTTGGTTCTAAAACCACCTTTTGAATGACTATGTCTTTTGTTTTGCTGGTCACGCCAGAATACTCTGGCAGTCCATGTTTTACCACGTTTATATACCGCCATTGCTTATATTCCTCCAATCATTTACAATAGAGGAGATAAAAGGGAAGAATATTCTGCTCTTTTATCTTTCGTAAATTAATTTTGCTAAACGTTAAGTAATTAGCGTTTAGGTCCACTTACTGGAGACCTTGTGAGGATACCTCACAGGGTCTCTTTTTTTATTGTCTATTTTAGATCAATAGTTAAATCAAAGTCTTTATCTAATCCGTCATTATCAGTATCTTGGGCATTTCCACTAAATGTAAATCTGATATTTTTAATATCTGAGACAGAAGATAAATTCTTAATTGGAAACGTTGCCACACCATTCTTAATTGCACCAGCTTTGATATCACCATCCCAGTTATCATCATTCGTAGCATCTTCTTGTTCACCGTTAGAGAGAACTACAGTCCCTTGAGTAGGATAGATGGAAATATCTTGAGCTGCCTTTACAATCATATCAATCTTTAAAACACCGTTAACTTCATATGTACCGTCATTTGCGGATTCATATTGATGTGGAGATTTTAATTTATAGATTTGAACAGATTTAATTTCAACTGTGCCACCTGGCCAAGTTTTGTCAGTGTAATTAGTGTTATAAATCTTTTTTGCTGAAATAGGGAAGGCATCTCCATCAAATGTTACGCCTTTTTCTGTATTGTCTTTACCTGCATTCTTGTCATCTGTTTTATCTTCAGAAGTAGTTTGGTGAACTGTAGCATCAGACTTAGTTTTTTTCACCTTTTTAACAGATTTTGAACTTTGACTAGGTTTGCTACTTTCAGTGTTGTTTGATGAACAAGCAGTAACACCCAATCCCAAAAGGGCAATGCAAGCTAAACTTAAAATATGATTCTTTTTCATAAATATCCTCCATTGATGTTTTGCCTTAAGTTTTTCGTCATTGGCTATTGGACGAACGTTAGTTCCAAATAATTAAAAAATAGAATAGAGGAGCGGATAACTCCTCTAAATTATTGAGCCAAATGAATACGTAGCTTATTTAATAATTCAATATCATTATTTCTAAAAGCCATCACAGCAGTAAGAGCTTGATTACAATTTAAGCCGCAATTATAAGTGAAATAATTAATAAGCCTATTATGCAAAGCACTTGTTGAAATTGTATACTTTCTTAGCATTTCATAAAAGTTTAAATTCATGACATCTTGTTTCAAAACTTCATCTGATGCATAGAGAAGGGATGCAATGATATTGGTTTCCGTTTCAATTGGTCTTAATTCTATTGGATAGAATTCTTGATGTAAAACACTATTAGTAATCATTGCAACTACTTTTTCATAATTAGGATTTTGGCGTGCTTTATAAACATGAACCAATTCATGAATGATGGTAAATATAATGCTACCTTGTGCCTGTTGATAATCAGCATTTATAAATACTAAAGGGCCAAAAGAATCAAAAACAGTGAAACCACTGACTGTTTTACTAAAAGTTGTACTCTGTTGCTTGATATGAAGACAATGTATATCCAAACATAATGGATAAGATAGAAAGTTATTAAATGCATCTAATTTCTGCTGATTTGCACTATCAGAGGTAAATCCATATACATCAACATCATCAAATATATGCATTAAATAATTGATAACATGCTGATATCGAACCTGATTTCGCTGGATATTGTAATAGACAGATGCATTTTCAATAATTTCACTAGCAACTTCTGATGCCTGTTCATAAATAAGTGGATCAACTGCTTCGTATTCGTAATTATTCATGTCGTTTTCTACGCTCCATAATCATTTTTCTGGTGAAATCCATCATGTTGCCTAGGGATTCTTCAAATTCCTTACGCTCATCTGGCGTCATATCTCCAGTTTTTTCACGAAACATTGTCACTAGATGTTCATTATCATTATTCTTTTTTGGTAGTTCATATTTATCTGTTTTGCCTTCTAAATAGTCCGTAGTCGTATGCAAAGCAGATGCTATGGCTTCTAAAGTTGGCTTTCGAGGCGAGACACCTTGGTTATATCTGTAAATAGCAGTTTCACTTTTAAAGCCAGCTTTTACTGCCACTTCTCTTAGGCTCATTCCTCTAATTTTAGAAAGTCTTTTAATCCGCTCAAATAGCGTCATATCAATAACTCTTTTCTAACCTTCCAAAATTAATTACACATAGTGCTCACAAATATGTTGCATTAATTGCACAATGTGCTATTATTATTTTTGTCAGGTAAAAGTAATAAGAAATTATTAGCGAAATGAATATAAAAGCGGGCAGGCTTTTGAGGTAATCATATCTTACTAATGCTTATTTCTTATACCTTGATATTACACCATGTGTAAAATGTTATCAATAAAATATTAACATTTTGCACAAAATATTATGGAGGTGAAGTTAATGCCTTTAGAAGAACAATTGGATGAAGCTAAGCAAGCGGTGACTAAAGCTATCAAAATGGCGCTTTTAGAAAAAGGATGGTCACAAGCAGAATTAGCTGAGACATTAAATTTAAATCGTGGAATTGTAAGCCGCGCTATTAATGGTGATAACAATCCACAATCAGTAAAAGTTCGAAAAATGATTTACAAAATTTTAGGAATGGAAGGTGAATAAGATGGCGGATATTTTAAATATCAAAGTTAAAAATGACCAACAATTAGTTTCAGCCAGAGAACTTCATACAGGGCTGGGTCTTAAAAAACAGTTTACGGATTGGGTAAAACAAAACTTTAAAGAATTTAAAGAAGGTACAGATTTTATGTTTACACCTCAAAGTGTAAACATGCCAAATGGCGGTACTAAGTCAATTAAGAACTATGCATTAACCATTGATATGGCAAAACAGCTTTGCTTAATGAGCAGAACGGAAAAAGGAAAAATTTATAGATCTTATTTGATTGAGGTTGAAAAGCAATGGAACAATCCAGCAATGGTCGTTCAACGAGCTTTATTAATTCAACAAAATCAGATCAAGCAGTTAAAAGGTCAAAACAAAGAACTTAAAAGTCGAAACAAGTCATTGTCTATTCAATTGGAAGAGTCAAATAAGAAAGCTAATTATTTAGACATTATCTTGGCAACTAAGGATGCCATGACAGCTACGCAGATCGCTTTTGATTATGGTATGAGCCCTGTTGAGTTTAATAAATTGCTAAATATAGAGGGCATCCAACATAAGGTTCATGGTCAATGGGTCTTATATAAAGTTTATATGGGTAAAGGTTACACCAAAACTAATTCTGGCATCTACAAAGACAAAGAGGATAGATACCACAGTAGACCTTACACTATGTGGACTCAAAAGGGACGTAAGTTAATTTACGACATTTTAAAGCAAGATGATATTTACCCATTAATTGAGCGTAATGACGTGGAATAAAAATAGAGGATAAAAATGGACGAAGAATTTATTAAAGAATTAAGAGATTACACAATTAAGCAAATGAAGGCAAATAAGTCACCAGATCAAGTAGCAAAACTTGTGGCTGAATTAATGAATGCTGAACGCTAATAAATGAAAGTGAGGTGTTAAGAATGCAGATAACTATACCTCGTGAAGAATTAAAACAAGCAATTGTAGAAATAATGGATGAGATGGGATTTGAACCTAAAAAGACAAATGAAGGTAAAACTATTACCTTAACCCAATTCAAGAAGAAGTTCTGCCCGGGCAAAAGTATTGATTGGATTAAAGAAGAAATCTTTTACAAATATAAGCCTGACTTTGTAGCAGACATTCATCCTGGAAAAGGGCGACAAATTCGAATTTATGAGAAAGAAGCTGCTCGATGGATGGAGAAAAATAAGAGGAAATTACCATGGTAGATAAATCAACAAAGGACCAGCTCAAGCAGTTAAGTTCTATGGAAGTAGAAATAAATTTAGACGCAGAAAAAATGCTTAATGATTTAGGTAATTACCTAAATGAAGCAATGGAAGCTTGGGTAAGCTCAAACATCATTAATTACATACATTTAGGTTTGCCAAAAGTTAAAGGTCGAAACAATGATGATTAGTTCTAAAGAGTTGCTAACGCTCACCATGCAATGCGATGAATTTTTCAGGGACAATGTACGAGAGTATATAACCGAAGCCAGGCTTTCATATGAACAAGCAAGCAAGCTAATTGACTTGTTGTCTAGCTTAAATGAACAACTCAGCGATATAAGAGAGGGGTTAATAGATGACTATGAGGAACAAATTGAAGATCTTGAGCTTGAGATTGATAGCTTAAGAATAGATATCGAAAGGTTGGAAGATAGTCAATATGATTAAATGGATGAAAAATTTTCTGATTACAAATAGTACATTCTTTGCTGTATGGATGTTAGGCATTGTTCTGCTATCAGGACTTACCGCATTATGTGTTTTATTAAGACTATTTTTAAATTTATTAGGAGATTGAGCATGGATTCAAAAGATATTAATGAATGGGCAGATATGCTAGCAAACCTTCTTCTTCCAGAAGATAAGATCGAGGAATTTAAGCAATTTGCAGAGACCGCACAGCAAGTTAGAAAGCTGAGTAGAAAGCAAAAATTAGAACTATTAAACATCATTGCAACAGACGATGATATCTCTGTTAATGACTTATTAGATGCTATTGAAAACAGCGTTAACACTACTAACACAATAAATAAGTTTGAAAAAGAATTTAAAGAAGAATCAGGCAATATTGGATTAAGAGGTAAGAAAAATGATGAAGAGTAGCTTTTCAGATCGAACAGCAGCAGGTGTTTTATTTGCAAGTAATGCAATTGCAGATGGTCCACAAGATGGTCACAAACAATTATTCTTTGCAAGTAATCTTGGCGAGCGTATAAAAAAAGGCGAATTCCTTGAAATCACAAAATAGGAATTCGTCTAACAATTAAAAAATAAAGCTATTTATTTTACAAAGCAAGTATAACACAGGTTTAAAAAGATGATGAAGTATATTGACGAAAAAAGATTTAATCGGATTAAAGCTATGAGCGAACTTTACTTCCCGAAAGGCACCATGCTAATTCCTATTAGTAAGCAAGGAGCAATGCAAGTTGTATATAACCTCGTTGCCTTTATCGAAAATTTAATCAATCAAAAAGGCTTGGATGCTTTTTGTGAGTTTTACGGTTTAGATCCCAAAGAAACGGTTACTGATATTGCTCATTTAAAGATGAACAACTCTTTTTCTGACTATTTTGTTAGGCAATTAGGAGGATTCATTGTTAAAGGAGAAAAATAATAGCTTACAGTTGTTAGGCTCGAATAAAAATCAAACCAGCTCTAAAGGGTTTAGCTTTATATCCAAGCGTATTTTTAGACCAATTTAACAATAAGAGTCTAGCTGACGTTTTATTGATAGCAAATAATAATAAGTAAAAACTTATATAAACCAAGAAAGTAGAGAATCAGTTAATGTTCAACAAAGATTTTAGTGACTCACAAAAAGAATTTATTAAAAAGGCAATAAAAGACAATCTAAACGAGTTTTTCTATGAGGCAGGCATAACTACCCAAAGTATATCAAAAAACGTCTCAGAGATATCAAAAAATGCTTCTGAGAGCATTTTAAGATTAAGAGACATCCAAAGAACACAAGAAGCGCTACTTCAGCTTTTGACTGTTTTAAATCATGATCGGCAAGTTGAGGCTGATAAAACGCTTTTTAAAGCTACGGCTAAGTACAGCGATGACGCAAGACAGAAACTTATGGATCAAGTCAAATCAAACGGTAAAACACTAGAAAAGCCTGAAGCTAAAAAGCAAAGAAAGCCAATTGTAAAGATCAAGTCTGCTTACGATAACCCAGACTACATACCAAGATATTCGGTAAGAGAGGCCGCCAAGAGACTGAACACAACGCCATACTCACTATCTCGTAGAGCAAGCAAGTTACGCTTAAAGCCTTCAAATCACTTTGAAACAAGTAAAGGTGGGGTTTGGAGAAAGGCACCTTACGTATACAAACGAGGCAAGAAAACAATAAAAGCTGAGAGAGAGCAATTCTTTTACAGCGATTATGCATTAAGAGAGATTTCTGCAAGTATGAGAGGGGAATAGAAAGATTGACGGACAAGAAAACAAATGAGCATACGGTATCAGCATTTAATCAAATTCAAGCCAAAATGCGTGTTTCTAAGGACTTAAGTAACACCTATGGGGGATTTAAGTATTACAACTTAGAAAACGTCCTGAGCGTCTTAAAACCACTTTTGACGGAATTTAACGCAAGAATCACGTTTGATACTCAGCCTATGCAGTTAGGTAATAGCATTTATCAGGTGTGTACGATCACATACCGAGACCAGGCAGAAACCATTGTGTCGCATTATTCAAGCCGTGAAGATCTAGCCAAAAAGGGAATAGATTCACCTCAAATCTCTGGGTCAGCAGCATCTTATGCCAAACAGGGTGCCTTAGCCAACCTGTTCTTGATTGACTACGGTAGTGATGAACTGGATTCAAACCAGGTTGCCAAGTATGCCGATCCACAAAATCAAAATATTCAAAAGGCTAATAAAACACGCAACTACAAGACAGAACTCAAGCCACAAGTGGCTCAAAAGAAATATACCCCTGAAGAAATGTCTAAAGCTGAAATGCTTTATAAAGACGACAAGAAAGAGAACTTGTACACGATTTATAAAAAAGCTAAGGACAATGACAAATATGCAAAGAAGTGGTGGAATGCTTGGTTTTCTAAGCCTGATACTCCTCAAGGCAATCTGGTAACGCAAGCTAATAACTTTTTTAAAGCCGTTGATAAAGCTGGAGGTAAGCAAAAATGAGTAAACCGATAAAGCGCATAGTGTCAACTTCATTTTGGGAAGACGTAAAGGTTATAGACAGCTACAGTCCTGAGGATAAATTCTTCATGCTGTACTTGTTAACCAACCCACATACGACTCAAGTTGGAATTTACAAGTTACCGTACAAGGTTTGCAGTTTTGAGACTGGTTACACGATCGAAACCATCAAAGCCTTGCTACAACGGTTTCAAATGCGACAGAAGAATATTATCTACTCCTCAGAAACTCAAGAAATAGCAATACTTAATTCGCTTAAATATTCCATCGTCAAGGGTGGTAAGCCTGTTGCTGACTGCTTAAAAAGCGAACTGTTGCAGATAGAGGATCCTAACTTGATTATTGCAGTATATAAGCATTTAT
>NZ_CANBCP010000065.1 GCF_947367085.1 uncultured Lactobacillus sp.
TTGTAATTCCGTGAAACACAAAATGTGGTGGCTATTTTTAAAAGTGTTGCATTCATCAAATAATCTGATATTATTGAAATAATGAATTACAAATATCGCGTGAAACAATAAAATAGAAAGGAAAGATGTCGATGTCAACTGAAGTTTATCTAATTAGACACGGAGAAACAATGTTTAACCAATTGAATAAAGTTCAAGGTTGGTCGGATTCTCCATTAACAGTTAAAGGAATTAACGACTTAAAAGTAACTGCTCGAAATTTATCACAGGTCCACTTTGATAAAATGTACAGCTCAGACCTAAAACGTGCAATTGATACTGTACACTTGATGAAAGATTTTAACGAAGTATCTGAAATAGGTAAGATTAAAAAATTACCAGCTTTCAGAGAAGTTTTCTTTGGTGCTTTTGAAGGTGACGATATTGATGAAACTTGGAAAAAAGTTGCTGTAGCTGGTGGACTTAAGCCAGAAACAAATGTTGATAAGATTATTGACCAATTAGGTATCTACAATTTTAGAGAAGCCACTAAAAAGGCAGATCCTCGTCATTTAGCTGAAAATAGCGAAGAATTGGACGAAAGGATGGATCAAGCTGTAGAACAATTAGCTCAAGAAACTAAAGGCTTAGGTAGAATTTTAATCGTCTCTCACGGCGATTTCATCAAGACTTTAGCTATTAAATACTGGAACAAATCTAACGGCTCTCATGTTATTGCCTTCCCTGAAAATGGTAGTGTAACTCGCGGCATTATTCATGATAATGGGAAATTTGAGATTGTGGATTATAATATTAAAAATACTGAATTAGTAAATCTTTAAAATATCTTCGTTCCCAAAACGGGGATATTTTTTATTTCGCCTATGTTAAAATTTTATTGGTAAGGAGTAAATAATCCATGCGAGATAAAACATCGGTTAAATTTGTTATAGTTACTTTTTTGAATTTTGTTATTACTATTGCGGAAATCTTGGGAGGGATTTTCTCAGGATCTTTAGCACTTTTATCAGATGCTTTGCATAACTTGGGCGATACAGGGGCGATTGTTTTATCGTTTATTGCTCATCTAATTAGTAAAAAGGATAAAAATAAAAACAAAACCTTTGGGTATGAAAGAGCCGAAACTTTAGCAGCGTTTACCAATGGCATAATTTTAATTGTCATCTGTGTGTTTTTATTTATTGAAGCATGCATGCGTTTTGCCAAGCCTGAACCAATTAAAGGCAATTTGATGTTGATTGTGGCTGTAATTGGTTTAGCAGCTAACATAATTTCAATGCTCATTATGCACCAAGACTCCAAGAAGAATCTAAACGTTAAGTCAACTTTTATTCATATGCTTTCAGATGCACTATCTAGTGTAGTTGTAGTTGTTGGGGCGTTAATTATTCGTGCCTTTGGATGTGACTGGCTTGATCCAGTATTGACTATTTTAGTGTCTGCCTTTATTTTGTATGAAGCAGTCAAAGTTACGCTCAATGCCGCTAATGTGTTAATGGAGTCTAATCCAAGTATTAATTTGGAAGAGGTAAAGAATTTGATGCTTGCTCTTCCAGAAATTGAAAACGTCCACCATGTTCACTTGTGGAAATATTCAGACAGCATGACAATGTTAGATGCGCACATTAATGTACCGACTACTTTAAAGGTTAGTGACCTAGAAAAAATTTATACAGATGTCCAAGAAAAACTAGAGCCGTTAGGCATCAACCACATTACTTTACAAGCTGAATGTAAACGTGGCATAAAAGAAAAAATGATCGTAGTTGGAAAAGATGATTAGGTAAATTTATGAAAATAGGTATTTGGTCAATTATCATCGTCATTTTGATGGGAATTTGGGATTTATATTTAGCCTATCAAAGATGGCCCAAAGCTGCTGATAAACAAAAAGCTTCAAATAAAAACATTAAGCCAAATAAAACAGCTGCGAAAGCTTTTTTGATTTTAGGTGTGATTTTTACTATTGGTGGTATAATTGCCCTATTTTGGCATTGAGATTATAGAGGAAAGTTATGAAGGTTAGTATTTGGACAGCAATAATTTTAATTATTGTGGGTTTATATGATTTATCAATTGTATATAATCGTCGAGATCAGCTAAATAAAAAAGTAATCGGTAATTCAGTAATTCTTAAAAAAAGAAGAAATGTTTTACTAGCTTTTTTGGTTGTAGGAATCATTTTAACTTTGGCTGGTATTATTTTGTTGTTTGTACACTAGGTGGTAGTAAAATTGGTAAAGCTTGTATTAGTTAGACATGGTGAAAGTATCGCTAATCGCGATAATGTTTATACTGGCTGGAATGATGTGGCTTTGAGTGCTAAAGGAATTGAGCAAGCTAAGTCAGCAGGCTTAAAAGTAGAAAAGATTCCAGATTTTGTACCTACTCATATCCATACTTCTGTTTTGTCACGTGCTATCATCACAGCCAATATAATTGCTGATATCTGCGATTTTTTATATTTGCCGATTACTAAGACCTGGCGCCTCAATGAACGCCACTATGGAGCTTTAAGAGGCATTAATAAGGATGTATCACGCAAAGTTTTTGGCCAAAAGCAAGTCTTAAAGTGGCGCCGAGGATTTGACAGCGTTCCGCCATTATTAGCCCAGCCGGTTCAAGATCGACGTTATAAGGGTTACGATATGCGCCTTATGCCACAAGGTGAAAGCTTACATCAAACCCAAAAACGATTAATGCCATATTATATTGATCATATTGCGCCACAACTTTTAGCTGGAAATGATCAATTAGTCGTAGCGCATGGCTCTAGTTTGCGTGCTCTTATAAAAAAACTAGAAGATATTAATGATCAAGATATTGTTAAATTAGAAGTTCCAAATGCTCAACCAATTGTTTACACTTTTGACTCTAATTTGCAGATTATAAATAAAGAAATTTTGTATAAAGACTAAGCATTCTTTTTTATTAGGTCGTTCTGAGCGTGATTTTATGGTAGAATTTTTTACGAGTATATTTAATTGATCTTAAATAATAGTTTGGAGAAAATTATGCGTAAAATATTCTTACTTCGAGGAGCACCTGGCTCGGGAAAGTCCTCATTTATTGCGCGCCATCATTTGCAACCTTACGCAATTTCTCGTGATCAAATTCGTTTATTATTAGCTGATTTAACTGTATATTACGAGAAGGGTACTGATACCTTACACCAAGTTATTCCGCGCCATGTGACTGTTCGTACACAGCAATTGGTTGATAACTTAGTAGAGCACAAGATGGCCAATGGGGAAACTGTAATTGTCGATGGAACCCATATCAGTCTTGATCAGATTGAACATTTTAAACCTTGGGTAGATAAGTATCGATATGAATTATTTGTAGTAGATTTAATGCAGAATAACACATTACCTAGTTTGCTTAGAAGGAATCAAACTAGAATGCATTACGACTGGGTTAAACCGGAAGTTGTAAAAATGATGTATGAAGAATATGAAAAGCATCCAGAGGTTCCTGACTGGGCTTATAAGATTCTTCCTACCGGAATGGAGAGGGCATTAGATCAAAAAGAAAAGAATCTCGATCATTTTTCACATGTGATTTGTATTCCTGACAAGGTTAAAGCTGAAGATTTTCCACATGTGCATATTTCAAATTTCTATTTTTCATTCAATGATGAATTTAACAAAAAATTCGGAACATATCACAATGTAATTTCTTTGGGTAAGACCCCTCAAGAAGTTGTAGAAGATTTTAAACTTCCATATTTCGTATTTAAATTCCATCATAAGCATTTCTTAATTTCGGCATATCCGATTAGAAATGAAATGCTTGACCCAATCAGAAAAGTAAAAGGGGTTTGGTCATACTCAACAGGGCTTTATAATTTGGCTGACTTTGTTAAGGAATTTCCAGAAAATTCTACACAACATGTTCACCAATTTAATTTAAGCAAAATTGATCCTACTCGTTTATTACATATTTGGTAAAGGTTGCAGCCTCTGGCTGTAGCCTTTTTATCTTGCCGTTGTATAGAAAAAGTGTGATACTTGAAAAGTAATAAGTTAATTTATTGGAGGACTAAAATGAAATTTAAACGAGTAATTATGCCGGTAGTATTGATTTTGGGAGTACTTTCTTTAGTAGTTGCATGTTCTCCTAAAGAAAGCAAAAACTCTAGTACTTCAACTAGCAGCCAAGATGCAAAAACAACGAAAATCACTGTTGCAACGATGGCTGCCCCAGATAGTGCACCTTTATATGTTGCTGTAGATAAAGGCTATTTTAAAAAGCAAGGCTTAGATGTCAAGCTCAATTTATTTAAAGATCCTAATAAACGTGATGCAGCTACAAGTGCAGGTCAAGCTGATGCTGCAGTTGTAGACTTTACATCATTTACCTCTTATATGCGTAGTAAAAAGCCTGATTGGAAGTTAATTACTCAATTAACTGGTCGATTTGGAGTGGCTATTCCTAAAAATTCTGACATCAAGTCAGTAAAGGACTTGAAGGGTAAAAAAGTTGCCAACATGGCGCGTCAAGTTACGTCTTATTACATGTATAAAACTTTAAAGCAAAATGGCGTTAACCCTAAAGATGTTGATCAGGTAAATGTGCCTCAAATTCCGCAACGTTTAGAAATGATTAAAAACAATCAAGCTGCAGCAGCTGTTTTACCTCAAACATTTTTAACGATGGCTAAAGTTCAGGGATGCAAGATTTTGACACAAAGTGCTCCTAACTTCCAAGTAACTGCTTTAGCAGCTAAGGGTAAATTGTTAACTGATAAAAATGTAAGAGATAAATTTTTGAAGGCTTATAACCAAGCTGTCGATGAATTAAATGAACATCCCCAAGTGCTTACTGAGGTAATGGAAAAAGATCTATCTCTACCTGCTCCAGTTGCTAAAGCTGCTCCAAAAGAATTCCCTCGCTATAACAAAACTAAGACTCCAAATGTTGATACTATGAAACAAGTATTGAAATTTGCTAAAGAAGAAGGATTCTTTACTAAGAAAGTAAATCCATCAGATTATATTGTTCCAGTCAAATAATGCTTACATTAAAGAACGTATCTATTAAACGTAATAACAAACTTATACTTGAAAAGATCAACTTAAATATTAACAACAATTCGACAACAGCGGTGATCGGACCTTCTGGAATAGGGAAGACCACACTGATTTCAGCCATTTGTCAGCTAATTCCGTATCAGGGATCAATTTTATGGAATGAACAAAAGCTCAATTTGCAAAAACAAACTATCGCTTGGGTTCCACAAGATTTTGGATTATTACCTTGGTTTGATGTTCATAAAAATATTTCCCTGGGAATAAAAATTAGAAATAAGGCTAAATTAGATTCAGAAAACCAGCAAGCAATTAAGCGTATTGAAAATAAGCTTCAATTAACTGATATTATCCATAAATTTCCTAATGAATTAAGCGGTGGGCAAAAACAAAGGGTAGCTTTAGCTAAAGCTTTTTGCTTAAAGCCAGATATTTTATTGTTGGATGAACCTTTTTCGGCACTAGATACTGTAGTTAAGCAAACCGCAGAAAATCTATTGCTAAAGCAATTATCCAATTCACAGATTACCACATTGATGATTACCCACAACCTAGAAGAAGCGCTGATTTTTAGTGATAATCTATTTATCTTGGCTCATAAAACGGGGCAATTGAGACAAAATCCATTAAAAGAAATCGCTCCTAAAGATCGTCGAGAAAATGAAAAATTTGCCCAAATTTTAACTAATTTGCAAAAGGAGGTAATTGACCTTTGGCGCGTAGAATAAAAAATTTGCTGATTGCAATTATTATCCTTAATATCATTTGGTATGTGATCGCCCTTGCTATCAATAAAGATATTTTGCCTAATCCTTTTTCAGTATACGCAATAATACCAAGTCTATTTAGAGAAAATATCGGTTTAGATATTTATGCGTCAGTATATCGAGTATTTTGGGGATTATTATCAGCTACTGCTGTTGGAGTGATTATTGGAATTATGATTGTACGTTTGCCCAAATTCGGTAGGATTGCTAATCCGATGTTGTATTTTTTATATCCAATCCCTAAAATTTCTTTACTACCAATATTGATGTTATTTTTGGGTTTAGGAGAAAAATCGAAAATCGGGATGCTTTTTTTAGCAAATGTATTTCAGGTAATCGTTTCAGTGAGAGATCAAGTCAGACAAATACCCAGTGATTTATACAACAGTTTAGATGTGTTAAAAGCAAGTCATTGGCAAATTTTTAAATACGTCACTTGGCCTGCGTCGATTGCAGGAACTTTATCGGCCGTTCGTATTGAATTGTCAGCTTCCTTTGCAATTTTGTTTATGACTGAAGTTTATGGAACGCAAGTTGGGCTGGGATATTATATCATGGATGAATGGTCCAAGATGGAATACACCAAAATGTATGCTGGGATTGTGATCTTAAGTATTGTAGCTTTTATCTTGTTTATTATTTTAGAAATTTTAGATACTCGTTGTAATCGCTGGCGTAAAAAGGCAGACCCATTATTTTAAAGAAAAACCAGAAGATAGAATTTCAACTATCTTCTGGTCTTTTTTGTTTTAAAAATGGATTATTGCTCCAACAAAGATTGTAGCTGCCTGCACGGCAATGAAAAGCTTATAGTTTTGTAAGGATAATGGAAAAGTCTTAGATTTATTGGGGTGAGCAATAAATGCTTTAATATTTTTGTGAATCTTGGGAAAAGTCAATAATGTTAACAATGACAAGATAGGCGCCATCTTGAAGATGACTGCAATAATAATGCAAATAAAAGGAATATAACCAAAGAATTGGTAAAGCCAATTAGCTTTGAATCTGCCAAAAACTACTGGTAAAGTAGCACGTTCATTTCTTTTGTCAGCTTCAACGTCAGATAAGTTATTAGCTAACATGACATTAGAATTGTAACAAATTGAAGGAATACAAATTACGATTAACGCTAATACTGTCGTTAAAGAACCATTTAAGCTGAAAGTCCAGTCGCCATTGTTTAAACGTAAAAAGTTTAAAGTCATAATTTGCTTGTAATTATCATTGACGTAAGCAAATAAGAAAGGCACTCCCATTCCCTGGGCAATACCACATATAAATTCCCCAATCGGCATTCTAGATATAGGAAAAGGACCAGAGGTGTAAGACAAAACGATTAAAAATAGCAATCCACCCGCGAAAAATAAAACCCAATTTGTTCTAAAACAGAGCCATAATCCTAAAATCGCAGAAATTATCAATAATACCGTAATATAAGTAAACGCTAGAGGGAGAGAAATATTTTCTTTAACGATGACGCTATCAGCTTTACTTTGTTCATCTTTTGCAAGGATATAGTCCATAACATTGTTGATAGCAGTAATCATATTATCTAAGATCATTTCACTAATAAAAAATATAATAGAATTAAGTAAATTCCAGTGATTAAAATAAAAATAAATAAAAGCTGCACCTAAGGCATATGCGTAAATTGAAAGTGCAGAAGTTTGAATTTCAACAAATTTAAAGTACTTTTTAAGTGACATTAAACTATTCCTCCAAGTAGTTGTTCATAAAAAGTATACACCAATATAAAAAAATAAAGATAGCTTGGTTAGCTATCTTTATAAAGCGAAATATAAGAATTAATTATCAAATGCTAAAGCACCCATTGGATCCCATGGAAGCAATTGAATTGGATCATGTTTTCCTTCATCAAAGGCTTTTTTAAGATCTTCTGGTAAGTATTTCTTGTTGATAACTGCTTGGTAAACAAATGAATCAAACCAAGAATCACTCATCACAAAGTATCCCTTAAATCCAGGTTTATCACCCCAAGAGTTTTCGATTTTCCACTTAGTTGGTTTACCATCAACAATATCTACACCAGTGATTACCATTGCGTGGTCCATCATACTTTCGCCAGAATCAAGCATTTGAGCTTTAGTCATTTTGAAGTCAACGTCAAATAATTGATCTCTTTTGTAGAGATTGGTATCCAGCAATCCTGCACGACGTTCAGAATCTTTGACCACATTTGATCCAAACCAAACAACTTCACCATTTTTTAATTGTTTGATAATTAGGTCTTTCATTTCATCAACTTTTAAGTTAAGGTGACGAACTTGGCGCCCGCCAACAACATTGCCGAGGTATTCAACAGAAAATACCTTGTGGAAAGGTTTGTCGTCAGTTGGTGCATTAATTGTGGAAATATGATTTTCTAAGTCCATACCTACATACTTATCAAAGAATTCTTTAGGGGTGATATCTTTGTCGATGTGGTAGTTCTTATCATCGTCACGGTATTCAAAATTAAATTTTTTAGGTGGAAGACCTAAAGAAGTTGCCAAAATGCGGAAGACATCATTAAGCATTTCATTTTTACGTGCTTCAATTTCATCTTCACTCTTACCTTTATTTACCAGTTCACGTAATTCTAATCCATCTTTGCGAAGTAAGGTATTTAAAGTGTCGTTTAAAGCATTTGAACTGGTTGCATTGGCTGTTTCTGGATAAACGCTCTTTGGTACGATACCATATTTTTCAATAATGCCGCAGAGCATATCCCATTGACCACCATCTTGTTGTGGAGTAGTAAACAAGAATGAAACTTTGCGATCGCCAAGATCTTTGTCAGCAGTAGCAATTACATTTTCAAAGAACCAGTTTGACTTTTCAAATTTATCCCAGAAGTTAGTGTAGTTTTGAGATAATTCGAAATCCTTTAAATTGAATTTCTTTTGTAATGGGTGACGCATAGTGTTTAGTGCACTAAACATCCAGCAGCGACCAGATTGCTTTTGGTCAGCTGGCTTTCCAGTTTCAATTTCGATAGAAAAAGTTGGATCAAGATCAATTTTTGTTTGTAAGTTTTGACTTGCTTTAAAAATCCCATTTTCTTGGGCTGCGTGACTAGCAACGTTAAAAACAGGATGATTATTTAAATCTTGTTCAAATTTTGAAATAGTATCTTGTGATATTTCCTTACTCATAAAATGCCTCCTAAAATAAGGTTATACAAACCATTGTATACTATTAAAAAATTTAAGTCTATCTCATCTAAATTTAAAAATAAAAGTAGATAATTTTGGTGTAATAAAAGTAGAGATGTTCTTAAAAAACACTAAAT
>NZ_CANBCP010000066.1 GCF_947367085.1 uncultured Lactobacillus sp.
AAAGCTGATATAAGTCGGACAATTACGCGATGAAAACTATGTCAAAGAATAAAAGAGCCAAACAATAACATTTTGTTATTTAAAAAGATCAAAAAATAGCTAATTGAAGGCATTTTCTTAAGTAAAGAATTATAGAAGCATAAATAACGGGTGTTGTTTTTAGGAACAAAACGCGGTATCATGATAATGAAAGTTGAAAGCACTTAGAAAACAATTATTTAAATATAGAAGGTAAGTAAAATGAAGATTCAAAAAGATGTTGCAAGTTTATTAGTTTTGGTTTCAGCAGGTACAATGATTGGACTTGGTTCAAATACTGTTCATGCAGCTACTAATAATTCAGCTGCATCTCAAGAAGCAGAATATCCAAAGTTAGGAGCTGCAGAAGATGCTCCAACTGCTCCTGAATCCGAGCAAGCAGATTATCCTAAGCTTGCTCCAGCACAAGATGCTCCTCAAGCTCCACAAAAGCAAAGTCAAACTTTAAAAGTTCAACAAGCTAGTCAACAACGACCAACAACTACTTTAAGGACTGCGCAAAGACAAGCTCCAGCTGTAAATAAGCAAGCTGCGACAAGTCAACGAAAAGCTGTAACTCAATTAAAAGTTGCTCAAGCTCCATCTTCAGTTAAAAAACAAACTTTAAATACCAAATCAGAAAACAAAGTAGCCAAAACTACAAATAAACTGGTTCAACAAACCACTTCAAAACAAGTGGACAAAAAAGAAAAGAAGGCTATTAAGAGTTCAGATAAGAAGAGTAAAAATTCTAAAAAAACGAATTACGTTGAATTAAAGAGTGCCATTGCTGGTTCAGTGGTTGTTTTAGCAACTAGTGCAACAACCTTGGCAGTTAAGAAAATTAAAAAATAATATCCTATATTAATGGTAGAAAATTTTGATAATTATGGTTTACCCAACCTGTAATTATCTGTATGATGTGAATAGAAGATAAAGAAGCCTTGTATTAACCCAAAATACAAGACTTTTTCTTTATATAAATTAAATAATGTATACCCTTACATCTAAACGTAGCGTATACTGTAAATAGTGAATTAAGGAAGGAATTTATAATTATGGTAGAAAAAGGTTATCGTGTCGAAAGTGATACATTAGGTCCTGTAGAAATTCCAGAAGATGCATTATGGGGACCTCAAACTCAAAGAAGTAAAAACAATTTTCATACCGGAGCATTGATGCCAATAGGTATTATTCGTGCATTACTTCAGATTAAACGCGCTGCAGCGCAAGCAAATATGGATGCTGGCAAACAAACACAAGAAAAAGGACATGCAATTATTGATGCAATTCATGATTTGTTAAAAATGAACGATAGTGACTTGCAACAGTTTTTCCCTCTTCATATTTATCAAACTGGATCCGGTACTCAAACTAATATGAATGTTAACGAAGTGGTTGCTAACTTAGCTAATAAAAATCATCCTGGATTGAATATTTTACCAAATGATGATGTAAATATGGGACAATCTTCTAACGATACTTTCCCAACTGCAATGAATTTAGTTGCTACACAAGCTCTTGATGATTTAAAACCGTCTATTAAACACTTAATTAGAGAATTAAAGATTAAACAAGATGAATATTGGACAACAGTAAAAGTTGGGAGAACTCACTTACAAGATGCAGTGCCTTTGACTTTTGGGCAAGAGATTTCAGGCTATATTTCAGCCTTAAATCATGATCTTTCCTATATTAATGAGCTTGAAGAAACTTTATATGAATTACCAATTGGAGGAACTGCTGTTGGAACTGGTCTAAATGCCGCTCCAGGTATGGCAGAAGAAATTTCTGAACGTTTATCTAGAAAATATGGTCACGAATTTAAAGTGAAAACCAATAAGTTTTTCGGTCTTGCAAACCATTCAGGTCTTAATGTAGTTCACGGAGCTTTGAAGGCTCTGGCTGCTGATATGTTTAAAATTGCTCAAGATATAAGATTTTTAGGTTCTGGTCCAAGAGCAGGATTAGGTGAATTAAACTTACCGGCAAACGAACCAGGTTCATCAATCATGCCAGGTAAAGTTAACCCAACACAAGCTGAAGCAGTTACTATGGCAAGTTTGAGAGTTTTTGGGAACGATACCACAATTACGATGGCTGCTTCTCAAGGTAACTTTGAAATGAATGTTTTTAAGCCAGTCATGATTGCTGCATTTTTAGAATCAGCTGATGTCTTGTCAGGAACGATTTCAAGCTTTGCTGATAAGATGATTCATGGAATGACTGTAAACAAAGAAAGAATGAATCGTGATGTTTCGGATTCTCTAATGACAGTTACGGCATTATCACCTCATATTGGTTATCACGATGCAGCTAAAATTGCCCAAGCTGCTGCAAAGAACAAGACCACTTTGCGTCGTGCTGCATTAGAAAGTGGAAAAGTTACGAGCGAACAATATGATGAATGGATGAAGCCGATCACGATGACTAATGCAATGAATACTAAACCTATTGATGATTAATGAGAAAGGATATTATGGCAAAATTTACTTTTACACCCAATACTTGTGATGATATTGAAGAAAATTATGATGCAGTAATTGTTGGATCAGGCGGAACTGGATTAACTGCCGCCTTGCAAGCCCATGAACTAGGTCTTAAAGTTGCGGTTTTTGAGAAAAATAAGATGTTAGGTGGAAATACCAACCGAGCTTCATCAGGAATGAATGCTTCAGAAACTTTTGTCCAGCTTGATGAAGGTGTGATTGATAATAAGCAGGATTTTTATAATGAAACTTTAAAAGGCGGAGGTTTATTAAATGACCGACCGATGCTTCAATTTTTTGTTGATCACTCAGCTTTAGCTATTGATTGGTTGAGCAAACATGGAATTGAATTGACTGACTTAACGATAACTGGTGGAATGAGTAAAAAAAGAGCACACAGACCAGCTTCGATGGCTCCAGTAGGTAATTTCTTAGTAACTGGGCTTTTAAAGAAAATTAGTGAAGAAAAAATATCAGTTTTCAATGAATGCAAAGTTACCAAATTAATTAAGAACGCAAACGGGAAAGTTGATGCAATTGAACTGCAAACGCCAGATGGCCAAAAACGGGTTCATGCAAAAGCTATTTTACTTGCTAGCGGAGGTTTTGGTGCTTCAAAACAACTAATTGAAAAATACCGTCCTGATCTAAAAGATTATAAAACTTCCAATCAACCAGGAGCTACTGGCGATGGTTTAAAATTAGCTGAAGATGTAGATGCTCAATTGATGCAAATGGATTTCATTCAAGTTCATCCTACTGCTCAAACTGATGGCGATCATGTCTTTTTGATTGGTGAAGGTGTACGTGGTGAAGGAGCAATTCTAGTCAATAAAGAGGGTAAGCGTTTCGTAAATGAACTAAGTACTCGCAAAGTTGTTTCAAATGCAATCACTAATTTGCATGAAGATGGGGCTTATTTGATTTTTGATCAAGGAGTACGTGAGCGTTTTAAAGCAATTGAATTTTATGATCATATTGGCTTAGTTGAAAGCGGACAAACTATTTCAGAATTAGCTGAAAAAATTGGTGTTAACGACCAAAACTTGGCAAGTACTATTTCTACGTGGAATAATTCAGTCACAAATAAAGATGATAAAGAATTTCACAGAACTACTGGAATGCAGCGAGCACTGAGTGATGCACCTTATTACGCAATTCACATACACCCAGCAATTCATTACACAATGGGTGGAATTCATGTTTTACCAGATACACGAGTTTTGGACGGCAATGGTAATGTAATTGACGGATTGTATGCTGCAGGTGAAGTATCTGGTGGGCTTCATGGAAATAACCGCATCGGCGGCAATTCTATTGCTGAAACAGTTATTTTTGGTCGACAAGCTGGAATTGAAATGGCTAAAAATATTAAATAGTTAAATACTTGTAAAGGCTTTCATTTATAATGATATTTGTGTATACTTGTTTGTGTAATAACTAACAAGTTAACAAAAGGAAGTATAAAAATATGAATAATAGAAAAGTTTTCTTAGTTGGTGATGGACGTGTTGGATCAACTTTTGCCAACGATTTATTGCAAAATGTAAAAATAAATGAATTAGTAATCTGTGACGTTGCTAAAGAATTAACAATCGGTGATGCCATGGACTTAGAAGATTTGGCACCATTTGTAGGACCAGTTAAAGTGAAAAGTGGTGACTACAGCGATGCTAAAGATGCTGACATTGCGGTTATCACTGCAGGTATGGCTAGAAAGCCTGGTATGACTAGACTTGATTTGGTTAATGCTAATGTTAAAATCTTAAAATCAATTGTTGAACCAATCGTTAATAGTGGTTTTAAAGGAATTTTTGTTGTTTCCGCAAATCCAGTAGACATTTTAACCACCTTAACTGAGAGATTATCTGGTTTTCCAAAGAATCGTGTAATTGGGACTGGAACTTCATTAGATACAGCTAGATTAAGAGTAGCTCTTGCTAAGAGAACCGGTGCAAATATCGATAATGTTGATGCTTATGTTTTGGGTGAACACGGGGATACTTCATTTGAAAACTTTGATGAGGCAATTATTAACCACAAGGCATTACGTTCTTATAGTGAATTGAACGATGAAACTTTGAAAGAAATTGAAACCGAAGTTCGCAAAAAGGGTGGTAACATTATTGCTAACAAGGGTGCAACCTTCTATGGAGTTGCAATGTGCTTGACACAAATTTGTAAGGCTATTTTTGAAAATAAAGCTCGTGTGTTACCTGTATCAGCTCCATTAACTGGAGAATATGGAGTAACTGGACTATATTTGGGAACACCAAGTGTTATCACTGCAAACGGAATCAGTGATGTGATTGAACTTCATTTATCAAAGGAAGAAAAAGAAAAGATGACTTATTCTGCTCAAAAGATGAAAGAAGTTTTGGATGGAATTGAACTTTAATTGAGAAAATTGCTTAACTTAGATCCGACCTGTTGAATGGCCGGATTTTTTTATATAATAATGTTTAAATAAATGAGAGGTGATAGGAATGGGAATAAAATTAATTGCAGTAGATTTAGATGGAACTTTGTTAACTAGCTCAAATACCATTTTGCCTGAAACTGCGAGAACTTTGCAGCTAGCAAGTAGTCAAGGCATTAAAGTTGTATTAGCTTCAGGAAGACCTCTATCCGGAGTAATGCCATTTGCTAATCAACTGGATTTGAGTGGAGAAAAGCAATATGCCGTAGTCTTTAATGGAGCAGTTCTACAAAATTTAGCAGGTGGAGTCTTAATGAATCAAGAAATGAATTATCAAGACTTCAATACAATGCTTAGATTACAAAGATTAGCTCATGTTAATGTGCACTTTGAAACTACAGAGTGTTTTTGGACATGCGATCATGATCTTAGTGTTCAAATGCAGATCAATGCAGCATTAACTGATAATATGTTAAAAGTCAGACATCGCGAAGAAATTCCTAAAGACTTTAAATTTAATAAGGTTGGTTTTACTTGTCAAAAAGGCGATGATCAAGTTGAAAAGCTATGGAACACTTTACCATATTGGGCTTTTGATAAATATGATATTGTTAAAAGCTTAGATACTTGTATTGAGTTAAATACAAAGGGTGCTTCTAAAGGTAATGCTTTAATGGAACTAGCTGATAGATTAAAGATTGATCAGACAGATGTCATGGTTTTTGGCGATCAAGGTAATGATCTTTCTATGTTTGAAAATCCTAACTTTAGGAAAATGGCTATGGGTAATGCGATTTCTGATATTAAAGAAAAAGCTGATTATGTTACTGATGATAATAATCATAATGGAATTGCCAAAGCTTTAAAGAAGTTTGTCTTGTAGATATGTTATTGTGGTATGATTTTTAAGTAACACAATAACATAGGGATCTGAATACAAGATGAATAATCAAGACAAAAATCAGCGAGTCAATCAATTACATAAAAAGCATAATCTTTCACACCACCATCATATGAGAATCCGTTGGCAAGAATTCTTTACTAGTGATAATGTTACTCCTGCTAAAGATGCAACCTTGCCAGAAAGATCGGTAATTGTCGGACATATCGGAATGATGCTTTTATCATATGGTACTGGTGCCTGGCGAGTTAGAAGCGCAATGAACACAATAGCTCGTAGCTTAGATATGACGTGTTCAGCTGATATAGGATTAGTATCACTGGAATATACGTGTGTTGATAAAGATGGTCATAGTTATACTCAAGCATTGAGCTTGCCAACAACTGGTGTGAATACAACCAAGTTAGATTTAATGGAGAAGTTTGTTAATGAATTTAAAAAAGACCAAGGCAATTGGACAATTGGTCAAATTCATAATCGTTTAACAAAGATAACTGAAATGAAAGCAGCCTATTCTCCATGGCAAGTTGCAGTAGCTGCGGGTTTAGCTTGCAGCGGATTTATCTTTTTGCTTGGTGGTGGCATTTTTGAAGTTATCTGCGCTTTTTTTGGAGCTTGTGCAGGTAATTATGTTAGAAGAAAAATGGGTGATCATCACATCACTATCTTAGCTAATATAACTGTAGCGGTTGCAGTCGCATGTTGTGTTTATGTAGGAGTTTTTTATCTATTTAGATTATTTTATCCTATTAGTATCCGCCATCTAGATGGATATATTGGTGCTTGTTTATTTGTTATTCCTGGTTTTCCATTTATTACCTCAGGGCTTGATATTTCAAAATTAGATATGAGATCAGGTTTAGAGCGAATGGCCTACGCTGTGATGATAATTGTCGTGGCTACAGCTGTCGGTTGGGTAACTGCATTAGGTTTAAACTTGCATCCCCAAGACTTTCTTCCATTAAACCTAAGTCCGATTATTTTAACTTTATTAAGATTGATTGCTAGTTTTTGTGGAGTATTTGGCTTCTCGATCATGTTCAATTCTCGTTTGAAAATGGCAGCTTTAGCTGGAATTATCGGAGCTTTTGCAAATACTTTGCGTTTGAGTTTGGCAGATTGGACGGTAATTCCACCTGCAGCTGCAGCATTTTTAGGAGCCTTATTAGCTGGTTTACTTGCATCTTTAGTAAGACAAAAAGTTGGTTATCCTAGAATTGCAATTACCGTACCTTCAATTGTAATTATGGTACCTGGACTTTATATGTATCGTTCAATGTTTAATTTAGGTTTGGTATCGATTAATGCTGGAGCTTTGTGGGCTACTAAAGCACTAATGATCGTTTTATGTTTACCGTTAGGTTTGATAGCTGCTAGAATCATTACTGATCGAGAGTGGCGCCATGCGGGTTAGAAAAAAGGCAATTTTGCCTTTTTTATTTTGCAGTAAAAAAGTGAAATTGAGTTGTTCATGTTATAATTTTATTTAACAAAAATTTGAGGTGAACACAATGTCTCAACTTTCAGGGCTAACTGATCAACAAGTAAAGCAGCAAGAAAATCAAGGTTATATAAATAAGGCGATTGATGATCAAGCTAGAACCGATTGGCAAATTATCAAAGAAAATACCTTTACGTATTTCAACTTGATCTTCTTAGTTCTTGCTATCTTATTAATCTTAGTAGGGGAATTTAAGGATTTAACATTTCTCCCAGTTATTATTGCTAATACTGTTATTGGTATCATTCAAGAACTTCGTGCAAAGCGAGTTTTGGATAAGCTAAACGTGATTAATGCAACTAAGATCACTGTTATTAGAAATAATAAAGAGCAAGAAATTCCAATTGAAAACTTAGTTTTAGGCGATATTATTGTCTTAAAAACCGGTGATCAAATTCCT
The DNA here is from genome assembly GCF_947367085.1 of uncultured Lactobacillus sp. GTDB lineage: Bacteria > Bacillota > Bacilli > Lactobacillales > Lactobacillaceae > Lactobacillus. The sequence goes on from NZ_CANBCP010000066.1 coordinate 7,729, forward strand.
GCAGATGCTACATTACTTGAGGGTAGTGTAAAAGTAAACGAAGCATTGCTAACAGGAGAAGCAGATGAAATCTTGAAAACGCAAGATGATGATTTATTGTCTGGGTCTTTTGTTGTTTCTGGTAAAGCCTACGCAAAATTGACAAAAGTAGGTAAGGATTCCTATGTTTCAAAACTGACTTTAAAGGCCAAAGCCATGAATCAAAAGGAACAATCAGAAATGATCCGCTCTTTAAACAAATTAATTAAGTGGGTCGGAATAATAATTATTCCTTTAGGATTAGCTTTGTTTGCATTAGCTTATTATGTTAATCATCGCTCAGTCGCTGATAGTGTAACTTCAATGGAAGCAGCGATTATTGGAATGATTCCAGAAGGGCTATATTTATTAACTACGATCGCCTTAGCGATTTCTGCAATGAGACTAGCTAAAAATCAAGTTATGTTACATGATATGAAATCTGTTGAAACCTTGGCGCGAGTGAATGTATTATGCGTTGATAAAACAGGTACAATCACAGAACCTAAAATGGCAGTTACAGATTATGTTGCAGTTAATATTAGTAAAGATCACTTATTTACACTAATCTCTAATTTGGCTCAAAGCATGCCTACCGATAATGCAACTAGTAAAGCATTAGCAGCATTTTTTACAGGAAATGCTGAAACTAGCGAACAAATTATTCCGTTTACTTCAGTTAATAAATATTCTGGAGCAGTGTTTAAAGACCTTACTTACTTAATTGGCGCTCCCGAATTTGTTTTGAGGGATAAATTTGAAAAATACAAAGATAAAATAAATGAGTATACAAG
>NZ_CANBCP010000067.1 GCF_947367085.1 uncultured Lactobacillus sp.
ATAAAACATATTCTAGGATCACCTCCACTTGCGTGGAGAACACTTTAATTATCTTGCCAGTAGTATCATCAACGTAAGGATCACCTCCACTTGCGTGGAGAACACAGAATTTGAAGAATGATTTTTGATGAGCATATAGGATCACCTCCACTTGCGTGGAGAACACTAAAAGATTGTTGCGTCTTTTTAATCTCATTTAGGATCACCTCCACTTGCGTGGAGAACACACTAAAAGAATCCCGCAATGACAACATTCTTCAAACCGAAAAAACCCATTCTTTATTACTTTTACTAATCTTACAATTTCAACTGGCCTTTTTCAATCAACTTCGCAGCTAACTGCCAAGTACATCTTGCATCAGAATCTGCGTGATGCGGATTTTCATTTTCAATATCATATTCTGATAGTACTGTATTGAGCTGATAGTTATCTAAGAACTTATTTCTCTTTTTAATTATCGCTAACAGATCTTTCGAAGTATTTAACAAGCCTGAAAGATGATTTATTTCAAAGGCTTTATTTAAAAATCCAAGATCGAACGTCAGATTATATCCCAAAATAATTCGGTCTTCCAAAAAATCTTTCAAGAGAGGGAGAATTGTTTCTAAGCTATTACCTGATGACTTCAAAGTGGGTAAATCTATACCAGTTAATTTTGAGACTTTTTCGGGGATACAAGTTGCATCTTTATTTAATTCATAAAAAAGCTCAACTCGTCTTGTCATCGTGTATTTTACTGCGCCAATAGAGATAATTTCACTCTTAGTAGGATCTAAGCCTGTCGTTTCAATATCTAATGCCACAAATTTTAATAAAGCCTCATTAGACTCACCTTTTCTTAAACTTCGATTGTTTTTAGAGGCCTTGTGATATTTAGCTGCATTGCTAAAACCCGTTTTCATAATGGGACTAGAATTGATATGTTTTAAAAATGGAATACCGTCAAGATCAACGACTTTTCGATCTGCGCGAGTTGTCCGAAAAGTATAGCCAAGTTCATTGTTGGTATTATAGACCAGCGTTGCCTCACCTTGGCCAATATTTTTTTGGACACGCTCCCATAACAAATCTCTAACCTTAGCATTGACATTTCCAACATAAATTCCCGTTTGAATTTCTTGGCACCATTTGGTTAAGTCACCCCGCAATGATGCAGGAGTTTTCGATAAAGTGATCACAATCATTTAATCACCTATTTCATGATATTGAACACCAAATTTTTGAAGACCGTTTTGATTGTCCCAAAGACTCATTACTACCTGAGTATCCAAATCATTTTCTACATCAAGAATATATTTTAGATCTTTGACCATTTTTTGAATAAGTCTTCCATCTTTAAAAGCATCCCTCATTGCATGGCGAGTATAGCTTGCAATATCTTCATCGACATACTTTTGAACAGTTTTAAAGGCAATTGGTATAGAATATTGTGCTTTATATAAGTCAGAAAAATCATAGACAAACGATAAGTCATGCCCGGTATGAATAAAACCTAAGCCTACTGATGCTCCCATAGCAACAATAACACTGTAACTCAAACCATATAAAGCTTGATGAGCTGCGGTGAGCGCTTGATTTATTGGCGAACTAGCATCAAAGTCATCAACTTTGTATTCACGTTTAACCCATTTAACCCCAGTTTCTTGAGACAGAAGTTGATATACCTTTCTAATTCGTGCGCCTTCCTTACCTCGCAATTGCTGCATTGTTAAATCCGATACATCAATATCAGGAAAACGTAATTGGTACATTTTTCTAGCGACATTTAACCTGCTACGATTATTTGAAACTAATTTTGCTTGTGCTTGAAGTAAGATTGAGGAATGGTTCAGCGCTCGACCATGTGCATATTGACGAACTCCACATTCACCCACCCAGACTACTGCCATTCCGGCTTCTCCCATTAATTCCATTGCTCGATGTGTAACATCTACACCGGGTCCTAACAATAAAACACTAATAATCGCAGCTGGAATATAAATAGTCCCTTTACTATCAGCCACAGAGATAGCACTGTCAATTCGATTTAACTTAGCATGTTCTAAATACAAAAACGTGATTCGATCACTAACTTTGCTAAGTTCCCCGATTTCTGGCTTTTTAGCACCAAATTTTTTCTTCATATTTTACCTTGGTATAACCGTTAATAATCCCATACCATAAGCTTTCTCACGACCAATACCATTGACGAGCGCATTTTTAAATGCTTTGAGATCACTGATTTTTAAGATTCCCTCATAAGTCACACAGCTTAATCTAGCATTTTGATTTCCTTTATGGCGCAAAAGTTTCCAATCTCTATCTACAATATTAAAGTTTAATCCGCTGGGATCAGAAACAACCTCAAAACCGTTTTTGGTAGCTTTTTGTAAAAACCATTCCTTTTGTTTATCAATCGTGACATGTGGCACCACTCTACCTTGTTTATGCCCAGGTCGAGATATTTTTCTCGTAGGATTGGCTGTTAAGCGAAATCGCAGCACCTGTCCTTCTTGGAGCTTATTTAAAAAGGCATCATAATCTTTCGTCATTGCACTTTTTTTAACGCCATAAGCTTCAAGTTTTTCCAAATCAGGTTTTTCTTCGCTCAGTACAAGAAGATATAACTTGCCATTTAATGCATCAATGCGCCAAAGATGACGTAATCTCTTTTGTTCTTTAATTTCCTCTGGAAAACTTTGCTCCACCCAATTGTGATAAGCTCCAAGATGTTGCAAAGCACTAATTTTTTGTCGATTATTTGTATCAATTTCTACTCTCGATAAATACATTTCGATCCTCTTTATATATTTGCCATAACATCTTGATCAGTTTCATGTGGCAACTTAGATTTATTCTTTACTAATACATATGAACTTGCCACTTCACGATAAGTATGGAAACGATTTTTAGAATTAAAAGATCCCACCTTGTCTTTTATTTGAAAAGAAGGTGATGACTCTTTATCTAATGATGAATCATAAACGATCTCAGCTCTAAAAGTATCTGACATAAACCGATCCTGGTACCATTTGCTTGCTTGCCAATCTAATGAACGTAAAACTTCTAATGGAGATTTATTTTCATATGTTTGTAGTATTAACGGCCCAGCTGGTGGATTTGACCTTCGTCCTAAAAACAATGCAAATTTAGGATGTTGCAATGCATATACGATTTCATCGATTGTTTTGTTATCCGATCCAATCGCCACCATAAATACTGCATCCTGCAAGTAACTACGATAAGTTAATTTTTTTGCCTTTTTCGTGGGGCTTTTGGCATATTCAACGATCTGAAAATCATTCATGGTTTGTCCTGGCTGATCTATTCGGACTGCAAAAGATAAATCATTTAGTTCTGCCGTTCTCTCATCATCTCGTCGATAACCGCTAGCCGCAGCAATCATCCCAATTACTGCACTTTTAGTAGGATACGGATTAGCAGTGCGTCGTCCAAAACTAGCTTCATTTCCATAAGATTGAAGTGGCGCAGTTAATCTAATTGTTAACGTCTTCATTTTCTACCCTCTTACTAATTTCAGTAGAAATATCCTCTAGCAAATTATCGATATCATCAACTTGGTTGCCTGTTTTAACTTCTAAATTATCATTAGCTAAAACTAATGTTGCAATCGGTGAGGCTACCCATTTACCTGCATTTTCATATTCTTTTTCCAATTGTTCAATTGATTTTTGAACATAACCTTCTCGGCTTTTAACTGGAGTTTCAAATGCAGATACCAAGTTAACAGGAGTATCCTTTCTCAACACTACCATTACATATTGAGGAATTGTTTTGTTAGCATATGAATTTTGATGTCCAGTTGGCATAGTTGAAATAAAGTTTTTAATAAATTCTTTGATCCCGGTTACAACTAAGTTACTACCAACATTATGTGCCAATTCATTTATGTTAACATTTGCATAGCGATATAAAGTAGATGAATTATATTCCAAAGTTCCCATCATCGCAGATCCTGATTCTTCATTTTTTTGTTCATCATCTACTGCAGTATAAAAGTCAAATTCTGGAACAATCTCATGAGTAGAAATTGCATGCGCCACTTGGCTTGATGCATCTACATTTAATTCTGGATCATCTGCAACCATTCGACCAAATAGCGCCAAATCTAAGGATTGATTGTCATTAAGTATTTTTTTGACTTCTTTTTTATCAATTTCATCATGATTTAGCATATATTGCGCTAACTTTTCAATTTGACCGGGACTAAAGAATAGTAGAACCTTAGTTTCATAATCTTTATCCTTATTTGAATCACTTGCTTTGGCTTTATCAAATTTTAGACCCATTTTAGTTAAAATATCTTTTGCTTTCTCGCGAGCTGCATCAAAATCTAATGTTGAATCTAATTTCATTAATTGTTTCGCAAGTAAGTCAGCACTTCTTTTAGTGCGAAAGCCTGCTAGCCAATCTTGTTTTTCACTATCGTCTCTAAATCCTTCTCGCACTGCTTTCTTCCAGCTTTGTGAGGAAACACGCGCACGTGTAGTTCCACCATAAATTGCAGTTTTTGGAGATCCAGTATCATCACGGTTAATATTAGATGAAGGAACTGTCTGTAATACATGGATGTCAACGTATAAATTATCTTTTGTCATTTTTACTTCTCCTCTTCATTTGCTAATTTTTCTAAAGTCTGATCGCTAATCCAGAAATAGTCTCTACCCCACTTGATTGAAACTTTCCGTGCGCTTTCAAAACTATATTGAAAATTCTTCAAATCCTTAGCTAAGCTTCCATAATCCAGTTCAACTTTTGAATTATTTGACTTTAAAATTTTAACTAAGCTTGCCAAAGATTTTGTAACACTCTCTAAGTTAGTAGTACTCAATAAATTTTTAACTCTTCGGTCTAACCCATCCTTAATTCGATCATCACTTCTTAATGCAGCTAAAGCTCTAAACAAAGAAACAGAGTGGGCTGGATCATATTCTCGATCTCTCACATCATCATTACCTTGTTCAAATAATGCATAACAACGTAATGTCGCGAAAACAGCAATTTCAGCATATGTTGGAACTGATTTATCAGCCAAATCTTTCTCATCCAATTGTGAAAATATTATTGGCCATACTTTAGTAGCTTGCTTACTTAATATTGAATTTGAATTTCGAGCTGCAGCCAAGATAGCTTTATCATTGCCCTCACGTTTATGCAAATTTCTAATTATACCTTCTGTAGCAACTTTAATATCTTTACTCACTTGGATCATCCCTCCTTTTTATTTCAAAATACGTAATATATTCAACTTATACCAGTTGTAGTAAGTGAAAATATTAACAACATCCTGGTCTTTTTTTATTCCGATAATATCTCTGGGTGAAGCATTTTTAACAACTTGATTTGCTTCAGAAAATGCAATTTGCTTCAAAGTTTCAACCCATTCTTGCTTTTTTTGCGAACGTTCTTGATCATTTCGAAGACTTGCAAGCCAATTAAGAAATGGACGATTCAAACTTTCGTAAAAATGCTGCGTCATATTGTTTACTATCTCGGTATTATCAAGATTCCGCAGTTTAGTCACAACATTATTATTAAATCGCCAAAATTCTTGCCCCACACTTTGAGTAAGCTTTATCACATCTTCAATATTTTTTGGCCAGAAGTTTTCACTTGCTACATCAGAATCTAACAACACATTAGCCCGAATATTAAAACTATCGTTATCTTGCGCAACTGGTGATTGGGAGGTAGCATTACCGTCACTTATAAAGTTAGTTGTTTTTAAAGTAACGAAATAATCATTTGGTAACTGCTTCTCAATCTTCTTTAGCCAGCTAGTTATACCTGGTTCATGAAAATTATTATCGCTACTTTTATTAGTTGCAACATATTGACCAAAATTTCGCCACATCGCACGATTTAAATCATTCTGATGCTTCATAGCTGGATAATATTCACCATCTTTATTCTTACGCCAAGTTGTCATCGGTTCATTAAAAGCCATCGTGGTACTTAATTTGGGTAGACCAGCAGTAAAAATAATTGGTTCATTATTTTGCCACTCAATATGAAGCATTCTTGACCATAATGTATAAAGTGTACTTACAGAAAGCCCTGAAGTTTCAGGATTGGTTTTTAAAAACTCAATATATTTGATAGGAGTTTCAAATTCCCATACCGGTTTTTGCTCTCGATATTCTTCTGGAAAAACTAAATTTAACATCAATGTCTCAAACAAGTTATTGCCCTGAGCATATACTGTCCCTAAACCATATAACCAACCTGCGGATACAGAAAACTTTTCTTTTGTATTGACCTTAGTCTTATCAGTTACACCTGTATAATTTTGATACGTGATTATCCAGCGAATAAGTTCATCTAAAGAAATTTTGTTTTTATCATCAGGACTCTTGGGCGAAAAAATTGCTGGACTATTATTACTTTCAGAAATCGTACGGTTGATCTGCTTAACACTAACCGTTCCCTTAGGTTTATCTACATCTATCTTTTTGTTTGCAGGAACTTGGCTATCGTAAACTTCTTTATTTACTTGATAAAATGGATTACTCCCAAAGAAATCAAAACAATCGGAGTTTTTTTCTAAATAATCAGTCACTGCTCGCGTAAAACTGCCTTTTCTAAATAGTTCACCCCAAGTATCCGAATAAGCTGAGACAATTTCTTCATCGTCATCATCGTCGTGATCGATTACTCTGAAATGATCATCAAGTTCAAGTTCTTCATATGCTTCACCTTTACTGTTAAGGCGAGAATAAACGGTTGTCAGAATTGCTTCCAGTAATCTTAATATGGCTAAATCTTGTGTAGCCATTTCTCCAGCTAATCTTTGATAATTAGCTGCATTTTTAAATAAGTCAGTTAACGAAACAATTTCAGAGTTTCCATTATTATCAAGAACTTTGATCCACGGTTTCTCAACCAAATTAAAACTTTTATCAGGCATCAGCATCCTCCTTTTCATACATCAAGCCCAAGCTTTCACTATAATGTAAGCGATAACCATTAAAACTTACTTCATCTTGTTCATTAAGGGTCAGTGCTAGTACTCCGTGAAGCCAAATATCTTTGCTCCAATTTGGATAATTCTCAAGTCTTATTTTTTCTAGTTTATTAATTGATTCGCCAATCTTATCAGGTATTCTCTTATTTAAGTTATTCGATACGGCAATTGGCAGTCTAATTGTTTGACTAGCGATTTCTTCACTAGAAACGTTCTCTAGCATTCGGCCATCAAGTAAGCAATTTCCATCTGCAGTATGTTTTAGTAAAACAAGCTCAATTGTTTCTTCAATATCACGTACACAAGCTGCTGCATGATTATCATTCTCGACATTAATCTGACTGTCATTTAGCCAGCCCGATAGAGATACGGGATGCTTGAATAACGGCTTTTTAATTTGAAATTGCTTTGCTTTTTCTTTTAACTTATTGACTTTATTAACAAAGTCATCCTTGGCATCTTGAATACCATCTATTGAATCATCATTATTTTCATCATAAACATCTTGAACCAGAGTTGATACATCTTGCGGAATTTCAATACTATCTTTTAAGAAATGATCAGTTTTCATTAATAAATAGTTGCCATAAATAAATTTGTTACCGTCCCCATAATCCCCGAAATCATTGATACTCGTTATATATGCTTTTGGTTTTTCGAGATCTTTTGGTCTATTAATGTTATGACGATGCAAACGCCCAATTCTTTGAATAATCAAGTCTATCGGTGCGATGTCAGTAAATAAGACATCAAAATCAATATCCAGTGATTGTTCTAATACCTGTGTACCAATTACTACCATTTTGCTGGGTCTCTTAGCATTTTTGCCAATAGCTTTTTGTAATCGATTTTCTAATCTCTCTCGCTCTGGAGCTAAAAATTCTGAATGAAGTACTAAAGTTTCAACATCATTTGGCAATAGCTGAGCAATAGCTTGAGCACGTTTTACTGTGTTAACTATGATGCCTGCCACTCCACCATTAGAAATCTCAGATAACGCTTTATTGACAATATCTTGCTCATTGCCTTTAAAACGAATAATTTCTACTTTTCTACGCTCATCTTGCGGGATCTCAAAATCAGTTACTTGCTTAATTCCTTGTCCATCAAGCATACTGAGCAAAGGATAAGCCTTATTTTTTTGCCAATTAGCAGGTCCTGTGACTATTTTCGAATTATATTTTCCCTTAAGATACGCCTTCAAAAGTTCATTTCTCTTGTCAATCGGTAAAGTAGCAGATAACGCAATCACCGGCACGTGGTATGCTCCTAACCACTGAAGAGCCTTTTTAAGATATGAACTCATATAGACATCATAGGCATGCACTTCATCAATAATCACGACTTTATCACTAAAGCCCAAATGACGTAAAAATAGATGTTTTTGCTTCAACCCTAAAAGCAATAAATTATCGATTGTTCCTACTGCAAAATGAGATAAACTGGATTTTTTACCAGAAAACCAGCTGTTCACTACAACCTCACCATAATCAT
>NZ_CANBCP010000068.1 GCF_947367085.1 uncultured Lactobacillus sp.
CTATCACTGGTCGTGGTACTGTTGCTTCTGGTCGTATCGACCGTGGTACTGTTAAGGTCGGCGACGAAGTTGAAATCGTTGGTTTAACTGACAAGGTTGAAAAATCAACTGTTACTGGTTTGGAAATGTTCCACAAGACTCTTGATCTTGGTGAAGCCGGCGATAACGTTGGTGTATTGCTTCGTGGTATTGACCGTGACCAAGTTGAACGTGGACAAGTTTTAGCAGCTCCAGGTTCAATCCAAACCCACAAACAATTTAAGGGTCAAGTTTATATCTTGAACAAAGACGAAGGTGGTCGTCACACTCCATTCTTCTCAGATTACCGTCCACAATTCTACTTCCACACTACTGATGTAACTGGTAAGATTGAATTGCCAGAAGGTACTGAAATGGTTATGCCTGGTGATAACGTTGAATTCACTGTTGAATTGATCAAGCCAGTTGCCATTGAAAAGGGTACTAAGTTTACTATCCGTGAAGGTGGTAAGACTGTTGGTGCTGGTCAAGTAACTGAAATTCTTGACTAATAACTAATAGTTATTGAAAAAAGATGTGTCATTTGGCACATCTTTTTTTTACTATTTTTTTAAAAATGACCAATGTGATTTGTGTTTTTGCAAGGATTAGGGTAAGATAGTTGAGTGTGCAAGAGCAAACCCAAATTTGACATCGGAGGTATTAATTAATGTCTGCAAAATGGGAAAAGACCGGTAAAACCACTGGTGAATTAACTTTTGAAATTTCACAAGACGAAATTAAAAAGGGCTTAGATGAAGCTTTTAAACGTGTAAAAAAGAATTTACGTGTTCCTGGATTCCGTAAGGGTCACGTTTCTCGTGTAATTTTTGACCAATTCTACGGTGAAGAAGCACTTTATGAAAATGCATTAAATATCGTTCTTCCAGAAGCTTACTCAGAAGCTGTTAAGGAAGCTAAGATTGAACCAGTTGGTCAACCTCAAATTACTCCAGTTTCAATGGATAAAAACAAACCTTGGGAAATGAAGGCAACTGTTTCTGTTAAGCCTGAAGTTGAACTTGGTGACTACAAGGGAATTGAAGTTCCAAAGCAAAGTAAACGTGTATTAGTAAAAGACGTTGATGCAGAACTTAAGAAGCGTCAAGAACAAAATGCTGAATTAGTTTTGAAAGATGGTGCTGCTAAGAAAGGTGACACTGTAACTATTGACTACGAAGGTACCATTGATGGTAAGAAGTTTGATGGCGGTAGTGCACAAAACTACTCATTAGAATTAGGTTCTAACACATTTATCCCTGGCTTTGAAGATCAACTTGAAGGTCACAAGGCCGGCGATGATGTTGATGTTAAAGTTACTTTCCCTAAAGATTATGGTGCAAAGGACTTGGCTGGTAAGGAAGCTCACTTTGCAACTAAGATCCATGAAGTAAAATCAAAAGAATTACCTAAGTTAGATGATGAGTTTGCTAAAGATGTTGATGATACTGTAGAATCACTTGACGAATTAAAGGATAAGATTAAGGCAGACCTCAAGAAGCAAAAAGAAGATGCAGCCAAAGATGCTATTCAAGATGCAGCTGTTAAGGGTGCTGTTGATAACGCTAAGATCGACGAAATTCCTCAAGCAATGATTGATGAAGACGTACAAAATCAAATGAACCAATACTTAGGCAACATGCAACGTCAAGGTATCGATCCTCAAACTTACTTCAAGTTAACTGGTACTACTGAAGCTCAATTACGTGCTCAATTGGCAAAAGATGCTGCAGAACGTGTAAAGACCAACTTAGTTCTTGAAGCAATTGTAGCTAAAGAAAAACTTGATGCTACTGAAGATGAAATTAAGCAAGAAATCAAAGACTTAGCACATGATTACAACATGGATGAAAAGGTTGTACGCAACACTTTATCAGATGATATGCTTAAGCATGATATCGCTGTAAGAAAGGCAATTGATTTAGTTACTGATAAGGCTAAGGAAGTTGCTAAGAAGGCAACTTCTAAGAAGTCTTCAAGCAAATCAACTGCAACAAAGTCTACTACTAAAAAATCTTCAACTAAAAAAGCTGACAAAGATTAGTCAGTAAGTTAATTAAAGATAAGGAAGGCGACTGTAGAGCAGTCGCCTTTTTTATACATTTGTTGAAAACTCTTTTCTTTACGTAGACATATATTTCATGCTAAAGTGAATTTACAGTTATGTTGAGAGGGAGGTCATTTTTTTGACTAACGATAAAACTCAACCGGAAGAAGTAAAATGTTCTTTTTGCGGTAAATCACAATCTCAAGTAAAGAAGATTGTCGCTGGCAACGGCGTATATATTTGTAATGAATGTATCGACTTATCTAAGAGAATAGTCGACGATGAGATGAAGGCAGATTCTTTAAAGGAAACTAAAGAATTACCAAAACCAATGGAAATTAAAAAGCAACTAGATGAATATGTAATTGGCCAAGATCGTGCCAAAAAGGTTTTGTCTGTTGCAGTATATAACCATTACAAACGTATCAATCAAATGGATGCTGATACAGATGGTACTGAGCTTCAAAAGTCTAATATTGCTTTAATTGGTCCTACAGGATCTGGTAAGACTTATTTAGCTCAAACCTTGGCTAGAATTTTAAATGTTCCATTTGCAATTGCAGATGCGACAACTTTAACTGAAGCCGGTTATGTTGGTGAAGATGTTGAAAATATTTTATTAAAGCTTCTTCAAAATGCCGACTATGACTTAGAGCGTGCACAACGTGGAATTATTTATATCGATGAAATTGATAAAATTTCTAAGAAAGCTGAAAATGTATCGATTACACGTGATGTATCAGGTGAAGGGGTCCAACAATCTCTTTTGAAGATCTTGGAAGGAACTATCGCATCTGTTCCACCTCAAGGTGGACGCAAGCATCCTCAGCAACAAATGATTAGAATGGATACCACTAACATTCTATTTATTGTAGGTGGTGCTTTTGATGGCATCCAAAATATTGTAAAAAATAGACTAGGTAAAAAGACTATTGGATTTGGTGCCGAAAATGAATTGAATCAAGTAGATTCAGAGGATTGGCAAAAGTATCTAACAACTGGTGATTTGGTCAAATTTGGTTTAATTCCTGAATTTATTGGACGTATTCCAATTATCACTACTTTGGATAAATTAAGTGCTAAAGACTTGATCAGAATTCTGACTGAACCAAAGAATGCTTTAACTAAACAATATAAAAAGCTCTTATCTTTAGATAATGTCGATTTAACCTTTACTGACGGTGCGCTGCAGGCGATTGCTGAGCTGGCTATTAGCCGTCATATGGGGGCACGTGGTTTGCGTTCTATCATTGAAAATTCTTTGATGGACATTATGTATCGCACTCCAAGTGAAGATGATATTGTCGGTGTCCAAATCAGCAAAGATGTGATTACTAAACATGCTCAACCAAAAATAACTTATAAGCAAGATGTTGAACACGATGATGAAAAGGTTAAGGCTGCAAAATAATGAAAATTGATTCAAGTGAATTTGTAATTAGTGCAGTTTCTGATAAACAATATCCTGAAGATGAGCTTCCAGAATTTGCTTTGGCAGGCCGGTCAAATGTTGGGAAATCCAGTCTAATTAATACGATCGTTAATTGTAGAAAGTTAGCTAGAACCTCACAACAACCTGGTAAGACCCAAACTCTTAATTTTTACAGGGTAAATGAGGCTTTATACTTAGTTGATGTACCTGGGTATGGTTATGCTAAAGTTTCCAAAAAACAGCGTGAACAGTTCGGAGAAATGATTCAGGACTATCTAGAAACTCGTGGCGACTTAAATGGATTGATTTTGCTGGTAGATGCGCGTCACGATCCGACGAAAGACGATATTAATATGTTTAATTACATGACTTATCTTGATTTACCTATTTTAGTTGTGGCAACTAAGATGGATAAATTAAAAAAGATGCAAGCCAGTCAAATTAAGCAAAAAATCAGCAAGAGTATTGATCTAAGTAAAGAAAATGTCACTTTTCTTCCTTTTTCTAGTGTAACTAAACTGAACGTTGATAAGTTTTGGGACTGGATCCAAGAGCATATATAAAATATAGCAAGTAAGATTTTGTTCTTGCTTGCTTTTTTGATGTCTAGGTTTTGGTTATTTTAAAAAGTGTTAAAATGTGCATATATTTCTATCAGATTTCAAGTAAGAAGAATAGGATAAGCGATAAAAAAAATGACAATGTTATATCTGATTAGACATGCAGAAACATATTTTAATGTTTGGCATAAAGTTCAAGGATGGTGTGATTCACCATTGACACCACGCGGTATTGAGCAAGCAAAAAGTGTGCGCCGGTATTTTGAAGAGGATCATATAAAATTTGCTAGTGCATACTCTTCAACTTCAGAAAGAGCATGTGATACTTTGGAATTGATCACGCATCATAAGATGAATTATAAGAGATTAAAAGATTTGCGTGAGTGGGGATTTGGAAGTTTTGAAGGTCAAGATGAGCGTTTGAATCCAAAAGTTCCTTATGAAGATTTTTTTGTTCAATATGGTGGCGAAAGTCAAAGACAGCTTCAAGAACGTATTTTTTCTTGTATTGATAAAATTATGAAAGGAGCTGATCTTGAAGATAAAGTTTTGATTGTCTCGCATGCTGGTGCTATCTATAATTTTCTGAAAATGATAGCTGTTGATGTAGATAAAGTTAGGCAAGTAGGATACGGTAATTGTGGTATTTTAAAGATATAGTATCAGGCCGGAGAATATTCTTTAGAAGAAATTATATTACCAGCTAAAGGTATTTAGAAAAAGATGCTCTTAAAGCGTAAAAGCATAAGGGCATTTTTGTTTTTTCAAATTAAGGCTAAAACAGTATAATTATAAAAAGAAATGAGGAAGAAATATGACCCAAATTTGGCCTATCTTTTTAGGTATCTTAGTTGCTGTAATCCTAGGTTTAGTTTTTAAAGAAAAAGAGCATTTTTATTTTGTAAAAGCTTTGATCCTCTTTGCAGGGATGCTGATTTTTTCAACTATTAACTTTTTGATATTTTTCTTTATCAGTTTTCTTTTTATTAGAACAGACCATGTTTTAAAATTAGGTAATCTTTTCTTCTTAATTGGTATATTGGTCATAATTTCAGGTATCTTATTATATGTTGGCTTACGCTTATTTAACAAAATATTTCCATTATCGGTAACTACACTGACCTTGATTGAATATTACATTCAGTGGACATTGATTTATGTGACAGTTTATCAGGCGATATTCTCAAATGTTAAAAAAATCACGAGCGTAGCTCACTATATTAAAGTCGGAAATTTTCTTGATCCCAATTTATTTGTAGTGATCATTTTACCATCATTTATTTCCGCTTGGATTGCAGTGGTGCTTTTTAAGCGTCATTGTAAGGCAATTTAAAAGGAGATTTCGTATGCATTTAAGCAAACTTTTTTCGTGGATCTTAAGAATGATCTTAATTATCTGTATTGCAATAACAATGGGCACAACACTAACCAGTGCTGTCTCATTAAAAGTAAATACCCCTAACTTAGTTAAACATGTCATTAATAAAACGGCTCAAGAATCTGGTAATAGCGATGTTCAAAATGGATTGGCTATCGTTCAAGCCTTAGGAGTGGAAGATGCATTAATAAGTAAACTCCCTAAAAACATAAAATTACAAACTAGTATATATAATTTTTATCAATTTACGGATTCTTATCAAAAAGAAGGCAAGTTGACTGCTCAGAATTTAAATTTACCAAATAAAACTGATCAACAAAAAACAGTAAATGATTTAGTTTTAAAATTTGCCAATTCAAAACTTGACGAAAATAAGAGTGAAATAAATCAAGGTATCTCTTATTATAAGATGTTCTTTTACGGAGTCTTGATTTTATACTTACTTGCGATTGTATTAGTCCTCTTTAATAAGAGAATTGCGTTTATTCCGCTTCTTTTGGCTTCTGTAGGGAGTTATGCAGTAGTTGGATATGCTGCAGGGCAGCTGAATACATCCTTGCAGAACGCGATTTATTCAGGAATTAGGATACACTTAGACAGTGGATTTTCAATGAGTGTAGTCTTAGCAATAATTATTAGTGTGATTTGGTTTGCAATTGCAGGCTTAGGAAAGGATCACATGCTTAAAAAAGGTAAGCATGCAGCTTAAAGTCTACGTGAAAAGATAATAACTCGAAAGGAATATAGAATTTAAGAACTATGAAGAAAATACTATTTGTATGTCATGGCAATATATGTCGCTCACCGATGGCACAATTTATCCTCCAGGACATGGTTAATAAGGCGGGATTAGGAGATAAATATTTTATTGATTCAGCAGCGACTACGCGTGATGAAATCAGTCCTAATGGGATGGGACATTCAATGGATACAAGAGCTCAAAAAGTTTTAAATGAGCATAAAATACCTTATAAAAATCACTTTGCTCGGCAATTAACTCGAGAAGATTATGATAAGTTCGATTATCTTGTTGGGATGGATGAAGAAAATTTCTTTGATATGAATCGTATTACTCATGGTGATCGCGAGCAAAAGGAAAAGAAATTGTTATCTTTTGCAAACTCTATGGCTGATGTTGATGATCCTTGGTATAGCGGAGATTTTGAAACAGCCTATCAAGAAATTTATCGTGGCTGTAAAGCAATGCTCGCTGATTTAGAACATTAGCAATTTGAAAAGTAGAGACTTGAAACAATTATAATCACAGTAGGTTTTACTTATTGTGATTATTTATTCTCAGAAAGGGCAGCTAGCCTGCTATAATGAATTTATCTATTGAAAGCGAGAAAAAATATGGCAAATAAAAAGTTGTTACTGTTGTCAACAGGAGGAACTATCGCTTCGGTTGTTTCTGAAGAAGGTTTAGTGCCAAAAGAATCTGGTGAAACTTTAATCAAAAGGCTAGAAAAACTACCTTATGATATTGATGTGAAAGATATTTTGCAATTAGATTCTTCAAATATCCAACCTGAAGAGTGGCGGACTATTGCTGAAAATATCTATGATTATCGAAATGACTACGATGGAATAGTATTATCACATGGTACTGATACGATGGCTTATACTGCCTCAATGCTGACCTTTATGCTCCAAAAAATAAATATTCCAGTTGTATTGACAGGCAGTCAAGTGCCAATTAATGTTGTTTTAAGTGATGCTCCTGATAATTTGCGTCTCGCTTTTGCAGCTGCAGCTAGTTGTAAGCCCGGAATTTATCTAGCTTTTGATCGTAAAGTGATGTTGGGCTGTCGCAGTGTTAAGGTGCGTACGATTAACTTCAATGCTTTTGAGAGTGTAAATTATCCCAGAGTTGCGGAAGTAACGTCTGATGGTTTGGTTTTCAATAAAGAAGCGCAACCACCTGCTAATGATGGTAAAACTATTTTAAATACTGATATTGATCCTCACGTTGCTGTGATTAAGCTGTTTCCTGGTTTTGATCCTAACTTGTTGTATGCAATGGTTAATAATGGCTGTCAAGGTATTATCATTGAAGGATACGGTTTGGGAGGAATGAATTTTATCAGAAGAAATATTGTTGCTGTGATTGGTGATTTAATTAAAAAAGGTATCCCAGTAGTTGCAACAAGTCAATGTTTATACGAAAGAAGCGATTTGACCCGATATGAAGTAGGACGTCTAGCTTTACTTGAAGGCGCTATTTCTGCTTGTGATATGACTACTGAAAGTGCCGTGACCAAACTGATGTGGGCTTTAGGACAAGGAATGGATGTTGAAGAAATTACAGAATTCTTTGAAACAAATGTAGCAGGAGAAGTAACCTTATAAGACATGCAAATTAGCTATAGGCAGCAATTTATTATAGGTATTAGAAATGACACTCTTTTATAGATAAAATAAAAATAAAGAAAAGGAGTGTATAAAAATGGCTGAAAATGAATCAGAAGTTAAAAATAATATATTTGGCTTTGGAAAACCAAATGAAGCTTATGCAAAATATTTTTCAGGTAAAAGTTTTTTAAATGCTTTAGCAAATAATAAAGATGCTGACGTTAATGTAGCAAATGTTTCTTTTGAACCAGGCTGTTATAATGACTGGCATAGACATAACGGTTTTCAAATTCTAATTTGTACAGCCGGACGTGGTTGGGTTCAAGAAAAAGGAAAAGATGCCAAAATTATGAAACCTGGAGATGTATTTATTGCGGGACCAGGAACTATTCACTGGCATGGAGCTACTAAGGATTCTTGGTTTAGTCATATTGCTATCACAAGTGGTTCGACTGATTGGCTTGATAAAGTTAATAATTATAATGATTTAGATGATTAATAATTACAAACTTGGTATGGATTTTTCATACCAAGTTTTTTTATTTTAGTAATGACTATATAAAGCTTTACTTGTATACTAT
>NZ_CANBCP010000069.1 GCF_947367085.1 uncultured Lactobacillus sp.
GGTCTGGACAGCGCAGCTTATGAAACGGTCTTTAGTAAGTTAAAAGCGGAATTTTCTCTAATACTAGTTACGCTAATCAAAGGGAATTAAGCCAAGTAATTAATGAATGGATTTAGTTTTATAACAAATACCGTATTCAGACAAAATTGGGTATACACTTTCTGGTATTGATACAAAATCAATGCCAGTTTTTTGTACGCAAAAAGGACAACTGCTGCCCTTATGTTGTACAATCAATTCACCACAAAAATCATGTAAAGAAGGTTATGCAGATGTCCCAAAATAATTCTATCTTAAATCTCCTCGAAATTGAAGACCAGAATATCAAAATTCAAAAGGTCGATACCACGATTCAAAATAACGAGAAAGTGAAGCTGATTTATGCCTCTCTGTCTTATCCCGTTGAACGCTGTAAGAACTGTGGCTTTAAGTCAGTAGAAATGGTCGGCGCAAAACTCACTTGCGCTTAGATAGCCTTAATGGCACCCGGTATGAAATGATCCTTGCTAAGCAGCGCTATTACTGCTCCAATTGCCAGACAACTTTTGGTGCCACTACTGATTTAACGAAGCCGAACCAAACGCTCTCTCGTAAGCTAAAAAATCAAATTATGGCGTTCTCTAAAGAAGGTTTAAATGGCCAGTTGGTCGCTCGTATCTGTCATTGTTCACCAAGTAGTGTTCATCGAACTATCAAAGAACGCATGAAGCGTCACTATCGGATGGCAGTCCTCCCAAAGCACCTTTGCTTTGACGAATTCCGCTCCGTTAAATCGGTGATGTCGTTTATCTGTTGTGATAGTGAATCACATCAACTGGTCGTTAAGCTTAAGGATCGTCTTTCGCCATCTATCATTGACTACTTTGAGAATCGCTACAGTAAAGCTGAACGAGAACAGGTAGAAACGGTCGTGATTGACTTCAACGCTCAATACCAAAGCTTCATCTACCGTCTTTTTCCTAATGCCCAAATTATCATTGATCGTTTTCACATTATTCAACTTACTGGTCGGGCCTTAGAAAACTGTCGGATTAATATCCTTAAGTTCTTAGATGCTCATAGTCGTGAATATAAGATTATGAAATCCCAATGGCGACTCTTCCACCTTAAACAAACTGAACTACACCCAGAGAAACCCGTCTATCTACGGGGGATTAACGAATACATGACTAAACAAAATGCCGTTGATCTAATCACCAATAAATTCGACGACTTTAAGGCTGTTTACCAAACCTATCAAACAATTACCAAGGCATTACATGATCGTGATCAGGAGCTCTTGCAAGATGTTTTAGAACATTACCAACCTAACAAAACCGCAATGGACACTACAATTGCCACCCTGAGAAAGAACCGCCGAGCCGTCATTAATAGTACTAAGTATGAATATTCCAATGGTCCCCTGGAAGGAATCAATCGAAAAATTAAGACTCTTAAGCGCGTCTGTTATGGCTTTGCCAATCAAGAATTTTTCTTTTTAAGAATTGATTGTTTATTTGCATAAAAAATACCACCCACATTTCTGTAGGTGGCATCGATATCCATCAATACCAGTTGACAGATACCCAGAAAATTACTTTAAAAAAATAAGCTATCTAAATTTTCTTCTTTTAGTACAAAAAAAGGCACTAATTAAAATCAGTGCCTTTTTATCAACTCCGGCAGTCAGACTCGAACTGACGACAACCTGATTAACAGTCAGGTGCTCTACCAACTGAGCTATGCCGGAATAATATGTTATTGTTATCTCAACAACGAAATTTATTATACAGGAAAATACCGTAAGTAGCAAGCAGAGATTTCAATTTACTAATTAACTTTTCTCATAATGATGAATTATTTGCTGATAAGCGATCTATCAACTATAATACTTATGAAAAGTAAGAGAACTTTGAGGAGGCTTTTAATATGGCTAATACACTTGTCCTTTATTTCTCCGCTACAGGAACAACAAAGAAAGTGGCAGAAGAAGTAGCAGAAAAGCTTAATGCTGATATTGCTGAAATTCATCCAGTAACTCCATATACTAATGATGACCTTAATTGGCATGATGAATCAACCCGTGCGACCGTTGAGCAAAAGCAAGAACATGATGGTCGGGTTCCAATCAAAGATGACCTGCCATCACTTGATAATTATGACAATGTGGTAATTGGTCACCCAATCTGGTGGGGAATTCCGCCACGCTTAATTGCTGCTACCATCGACACCCTTAATCTTAACGGCAAGCATTTAGCGACCTTTGGAACATCGAGCAGTACTGGCTACGCTCGAGCACAGTCCAATGTTGAACGGACAATTAAGGAAAATAACTATAATGTTGAATTGAATAAGGGTAATGTCCTCAATTCACAATCAGCAATCGATAGTTGGTTAAATTCGCTATCCTTAGCTCGTTAATAATCATTAAAGGATCCGAGATACTAGTTCATAGCACTTCGGATTTTTTTATTTATTAATCAAACTAACTTTCAGTTTCCACCAGCTCTTAATAAGAGTAAAAAAAGCTTTCAACAGCGTTCATAAAAATCCGCTGTTGAAAGCTTTTATAGTGATTCAAATGCTAACTAGAGGAGTCGAACCTCCGACCTTCTCTTTACGAGGGAGATGCTCTACCAGCTGAGCTAAGTTAGCAAAACCAATCAACGAATACTATTGTATCATGCTAATTAGTTAGTGAAAACACTTAATTTAAATTAAAATATATTCTTCTATATCAAAATCTAGCTACTTAGAAAAAATATTTATTCAATTTTTCCCATTCCTCTTTTGACTAAGTAAATTAATTTATCTCTTCTTTTATAATTTAGCAAAGTACCACATAATAGTTAGAAAATAATCTAACTATTATGTGGTACCTCTTTACTTTAGTAATTTTCTAATTTCCACATATAGCGACGCTTTGATAATGGATGTTTTCGAGCTTTTCCCAGATACTCTGCAAACTTTCTCATTACTGAGGTAAGCACCAGTGGATCAAAGTAATCAACAACTGAAGCGTCCATTTTACTATCGAGCCAATAGTCTTTAGCATCAATAACTGTATACTTAGTGCCAAAACGTTGCAAGAATTCTAGTGCTCGAGAGTCTAGATGACGTGTTCTTCCATCTGACATAAATAGGAGGAATGGTGCTTCTTTCACTGCTAATTCAAAAGGCCCATGAAATAGTTCTGCACTATCAAGATTAACTCCTGTAATCCATTGCATTTCCATAAAGATAAAGTTAGCAGTTGAATACCCTACCCCTCTATTAGAACCTGATGATAATGTAAATACCTTATCTTCGTCCTTATATCTTTCTGCAAATTTTTGTGCATCATTATCCACACTAGCAGCTGCATCATTGGCAACTTCATCAACCACTGATAATCCTTGTACCATTTCATTATAATTATTGCTTTCACCTAATGCATGCAATAATTCAACCGCAAAGGTTAGAGCTACCTTCTGTTTAGAAGACTTTGTGGCATAACTTTCAAAAAACTTATGCTGTAAAACATAGTCAGTCTCTTTAGTTAGTGGTGAATCAGGAGCAAAAGTTAATGCTAGAACTGTTGCGCCTTTTTCCTTAGCATTATGTACCGCTTTTAAAGTTTCCTTAGTTGTACCACCTAGAGAAGCTATGACAGCTACTGTATTTTCTCCAAAATAATTAGGAACATCATAATTAAATTCGTTTGCTTCAAGCAAATGACTACCAAGTTCCTTTGAGTTTTGTAATGCATAATAATATGCGCCAAATAATTCTGAATAAGATGCTCCACATCCCATAAACACTAGAGACTTAACATCTTTAGTATCAACAATTTTTTTTACTAATTCTTGTACTTCTTGACGAGTTGTTTCTTTTTCCATAATTACCTCTCCTTACATAATTCTTTTAGTTGCAAATCAGGAATCTTAAAACTTACTCCTAGCGATCCATTTATTTGTAATTGCTTAGCACTAAATAAACTAGCTGATTTCAAAATATTAGGAATAGATCTTATATCCCAATTTTCTCTTAGCAAGCTTGTACTAAAATAAGTAATAAAAGAATCTCCAGCACCCATGGTGTCTTTAATATGATTAGTCAGTTGAGCCGACTGGTAATAGCAACGATTTCCTGTAAAAACCATTGCCCCTTGTTTTCCCATAGTAAATAGTAGAATAGTATGATAATTTCCCATGCTTTGAAGCTGTCTTGCTCGTTCAACTACCTTATCTTTACTTATATTCCCCACTGAGAAACAAGCAAGATCTACATTATTAATAGTTAAAGTTATTTCATCCTCATTAGAGAAATCGGAATAGTCATAGACAATTTTAGGTTTATTAATATAATTAATTATTTCTTTTCCTTTACCATTAACACTTAAATGAATTAAATCCATTGCATTAATATAGTCCTTGTCATCTGAAATCTTAATTCCTTGATTCAGAACGCCGCCTCTATTACTAGCTAGAAATTTTCTATCGCCATTAACAACTTTAACCAGCGAATATCCAGATTCACCTTTCAAATTTTTACAATGCTCAATGTTGACATTAAATTTTTTTAATGTATTTTTCATTAATTCAGCCAAATTATCATTACCAAAATTACCAAGATACCCACTAGTAATTCCTGGCATTCGAGTAGCCATAACACTGAAATTAACCGCATTGCCACCAGGAAATATTCTCTTGCTATCGAGATAAATGTCCATTACATTATCGCCAATGGCTAAGACCTTCATAGAATCATTCCTTTCTTTGATTTCCAGATGTAATGGCAAAGTTGGTAGTAGATGCGTCGTAATAGTTGAAAGTCACATAAATAACTTCTTTATCCATTACTTGACGACGTAATTTGAATAGAGGATCTCCTGGAACCTTATTCATATATTGAGCTAACTCACTAGTAGCTGGTACATAGCTCAATAATTGGTTACTACCCAGTTCCTTATATCCATATTGAGTAGACAATAGGCTAGTCATTGAAATATCTGGGGTGATTTTTTCTCTTAATTTTGGAAATTTATTTGAAGAGTAGTAAGCACTTTCTAAGCCACTTACTGCCTTATTAAACTTAACTAGTCGCTTCAAATTTATAACTGGTTCTCCAGGGAAAATATTTAGTAATTCTGCTATTTTATCTGTACTTGCTATTTCTTGTAGCTTAACTATTTGTACAGAAGGATGCTTACCACTGTTTTTCATAAAATTTGAATAGCTTCCTAGATGTAATAAATTACGTTCAACTATGTTTGCTTGAACAAAAGTTCCTTTTCCCTGTTTTTTAACCAGATAACCTTGATCAACCAAATCACTAACAGCCCGTCTAATAGTGATTCGACTAGCTCCAAATTCTCTGCCAAGTTCTGATTCAGAAGCAATTAAAGTACCTTGTTTATATTTACCATCATTGATTAAGCGTTTTAATTCAATCTCAATTTGCTCATATAATGGTGTCTTAATATTTTTTTCTAACATAATTAGATACACTCTCTATTCTAGGTATATAGAATTTTAGAAATAAAGTTCTTTGTTCTTTCGTGCTTTGCATGATGAAAAATCTCATCTGGTGTGCCTTGTTCCAAAATGTGACCTCTATCTACAAAAACTACGCGACTGCCAACTTCCTGTGCAAATCCCATCTCGTGTGTAACAACAACCATGGTCATGCCACTCTTAGCTAACTTTTTCATTGACTTCAGAACTTCTTCTACCATTTCAGGATCTAAAGCAGATGTCGGTTCATCAAAAAGCATTACCTTAGGGTTCATTGCTAAAGATCGAATAATTGCAATTCTTTGCTGTTGTCCACCACTAAGTTGATCAGGATAGGCATCAGCCTTATTTTCCAGATCCATTTCCTTTAGTAATTCCGTTGATTGTCGATCAGTCTGAGATTTTGATAAATGCTTTACCACTCTTGGAGCATACGAAATATTTTGTCTAACAGTAAAATGAGGAAATAAGTCAAAATGTTGAAAGACCATTCCAATATTTTCGTGAACCCTTTGTTGAGCTTTTTTAGAAATACTCCCTGAAATAATTTTATCCTGGAAAAGTACTTTACCGCTAGTTGGCTGTTCCAAGAGATTCATATGTCTAATCAACGTACTTTTTCCTGATCCAGAAGGACCAATGATCACTACAACCTCTCCATTATGGACTTTAAGATTAATGTCATGTAAGACAGTGTTATTTCCAAACTTTTTTGTGACGTGACGTAATTCAAGCATCGTGACGCATCCTCCTTTCAAACAAAGCAAGAATCTGATTCAGAATCAGACAAATTACCAGGTAAAGAGCAGAAGCAATAATCATGGGTTCCAATCCTAAGGCTGTTGAACCACGAACTGTTTGAGCAGCAAACATAATATCGGTGATACCTAATACTGATACCAATGATGAATCTTTAACGTTACCGATAAGTTGATTTCCTAGTGCTGGAAGTATATTTTTGAATGCTTGTGGTAAGATGATATTCAATAAAATACGATATGATGGAATACCAAGGCTTTCTGCTGCCTCTGTTTGCCCTACCGGTAAAGATTGGATACCAGATCGAATAATTTCCGCAATATAAGCACCAGAATACAAGGTTAGCGCCACTATACCTGTTACAAAGTCATTTACGGAGAATCCCAGTAATTGTGGAAGGCCAATATAAACGATATATATTTGAACCAATAAAGGAGTATTACGAATGAAGCCAATGTAGGTTTTTGCGATTAAGCTTAGTAAGTTTGACTTTGACATTTTCATCACAGCCAAGGCAATACCTAATAGTAGACCCAAGACAATTGAGATAACCGCAAGTTCAATTGTCGTTACAAGGCCATGCATAAATAATGGCCAATATTCTGTAATAAATGAGTAATTTGAAAACATAAAATCACTCCTTCTAATCCTTGTTAGTTGGTTCCTTTCTGTGCATATTGATCAACCCACTTGCTATATTGTGCCTTGTTTTGGTGAATTACTTCATTTAAGCGATTTACAAGGTCATCCGAAGTCCCCTTAGGAAGAGCAATAGCAGCACCTTTTGATCCATCGTTGTGTCGCCATGAAGTCATAGTTAATTCTGGATTCTTCTTCAGCAGGATAGTTGCAGTCGGTTTGTCAATGCAGAAGGCATCAGCTTTTCCATTATTTACTGCTAAAGCTAAATCGGTAACCTTTGATAGATCCTTAGTGGTAGCTTTAGGGAATACCTTATGAATCATTGGTTGTTGAGATGAATTATTAACCACAGCAATGGTAGCATGCTTGAAATTATTGGCATTTTTGTATTGAGCTAGTTTAGCCTTTGGAACAACCAAGACATTGGTACTCTTGTAATACGTGTCAGTAAACTTAGCCGCTTTTTGTCTTTCTGGCGTTGGAGCCATTGATGTAACTAACATATCAACTTTCTTAGCTTGTAAAGCAGGCAAAAGTCCATCTAAATCCATTGTCTTTAATTCATATTTAACGCCTAAGTTCTTGGCAATTTTCTTTACTAGTAGAACATCAGCGCCCTGCATTTGCGTTTTGCCATTTTTTTGAACCTGTGATTCGTATGGTGGATTAGCAGAGACCATTCCCACTCTAAGAGTACCCCGCTCTTTAATTTGTTGAAGTGATGATTTATTTGACTTTCCACATCCAGTTAAAAGAAGCAAAAGTGTTCCTAGAAGAGTTAATACATAAAATAGACGGTGTGCTTTAAGCTTTTTCATAGGTAAGTCCTCCAATTTTTATTAAATAAGACGTTATATAACGTCATAAATTAAACAACGAATTAAATATTAATCAAAAAAGGACACACCTTTCTATGATTAATAGAGTTTCTTAGTATACTTTCTTTCTTTAATATTAATAATGTCGCTATCTGACATTTACACCACCACCTTTAAATTTTAAATAAAAAAAACCTTACCAACCCCAAAGCTGAGATTGAAAAGGACGTTTTCACGTGGTACCACCTTTTTTCGTAGTGAAATCACTACCTTCACCAACAGTTGCAAAGCAACAATTAGCTGGCACGATAATGGGCGCCTACCAGTACATTCTACTTAAGTTTCGATATACGACTCACAAGCGATAGATTTTTATAATACTGTCCACCAATTTACACCAAACATTGGCTCTCTTAAGTAAGTATTATTAATCTTTCTTGATCAACATCTTTTTGTTAAATTGATTATCAAAAGGTTAACATCCTAAAATTAGAAAGTCAACATTTTTCTTTAATTTAATTTTCAGAATACAATTGCTTGTTGCGGCGGTTATTGCTCTTCTTTTAAACGTATATTTCAATCTTCCCATTGTATTCTTC
>NZ_CANBCP010000070.1 GCF_947367085.1 uncultured Lactobacillus sp.
TTTGCAGACTGTAAATAGCATTACAAAGCAAAAAATTGCCAATGCATTCAATGTTCCGCTAACTTTTCTAGATTCTGGTAATCAAGGTAATGCAAAAAGTTCGGAAAGTATTATGACACAATTTGTTCAAATGACCCTGATTCCCATTGTTAAACAATATGAATCTGAATTTAATAGAAAATTACTTACACCCGCTCAACGCTCTAGAGGTTACTACTTCAAATTCAATTTAAATGGATTGATGCGAGGGGACACTCAATCACGAACGGCTTTTTATCAAATGATGATTAGAAACGGTTTAGCAACTCCAAATGAATTGAGAAAATTAGAAGATTTACCCGAAGTTAAAGAAAAAAATGCTAATGAGTTGTGGTTCTCTAAGGATCTTGCATTACTTGCGCAAGCTGACAAAGTTAATGATCCTAAAATTTCGAACTCTATGAGAGGAGGTGAAAATCCTAGTGACGACGTTAAAAACGATCAAAGCGAAGATGCCCAGTTATCTGACAATCAAACAAGAAGCTCCGACAAGCAAAGTAGCAAACATGTATATTGATGGAGAAATCGTAACTGATGAATTTGAAGATTCAGATACATCTGCTGCCGGTTTTAGAGATGCCCTTAAATCATTAGGGGATGTAAAAGAGATCAATTTGCATATTAATTCTCCAGGTGGAAGCGTATTTGAGGGTATAGCAATCTATAATATGCTCAAACAAAATAAAGCAAAAGTAAATATTTATATTGATGCATTAGCAGCATCAATTGCAAGCGTCATCGCAATGAGTGGTGACGCTATTTTTATGCCCTCAAACAGTATGATGATGATTCACAATCCATATACCATTGCTGTTGGAAATGCGAACGAATTGCGCAAAGCAGCCGATGATTTAGATCAGATTACTAAGGCCAGCATTGCTTCTTATTTAGCAAAAGCTGGTGACAAGTTAGATAAGGACACACTTAAAGAGCTAATGGATAACGAAACATGGCTTACAGCCGATGAGGCAGTCAGTTATGGTCTAGCTGATGAGGTATTAGAACCTAATCAAGCAGTAGCATCATTAGATAATCCATTCGCAAAGAAGTTTAAGCATTTGCCAAAACAACTTTTAGATCAGAAATTACCTAATTCAGAAGAAAAGACATCTTCGGAAAAATTGAAAGAACTTGAAGAAATTAAGAAGAGAGCGTTGCAGTCGAGCAGCGCTCTTTTTATTGAACTTTTAAATATTAAGGAGAATTTTTAATGAATATTTATGAACTGAGACAAGAAACATACAATGCTGGTCAAGCATTAAAGGATATTGAAGATGCATTAGCTAAAGCTGCTACCAATCCAGATCCAAAGGCTCTTGAAGATATTAAGGCTTTGAATCAAAAGAAAGATGGCGCAGCTTTACGTTACAACACTTTAAAGGAACGCTATGACAAAGCTAAGGAAGCTCAATCCGATGAAATTAAGAACAAACTTGCAGAAGCAAAAGATAAGCAAGTAGAGATGCCAGTAGATCCAAAGCAACGTTTAATTAAAGCAGAAGCCGCATGGATTCGTAAGACTGTCCGTCCTGACAATGCTGAATTCCAAGAAAAGTGGAATGCGGTTAAGCAAGAATTAAAAGACGACACTTCTTCTAACGGTGCAAAATTACTTCCAGTAAATGTATCTAACCAATTAGTTTCTGAACCATTTGCAACTAATCCTTTACGTGATATGGAAACCGTATCAACCATTACTAATTTGATTTTGCCACGTATTTCTTATGAAATTGCTGACGACTCATTTGTAAACGATGGTGAAGTTGCTAAAGAAATGGATTTAAAGGGCGATCAAATCACTTTTGAACGTCATATGTTAAAGGTTCGTGCAGGAATTTCTGACACCGTTTTACTTGGCTCCGATGCAGGTTTAGTACAATACGTAAACAATGCTTTATCATCTGCTTTGCAATTAAAAGAACGTTCTATGACTCTTGGTACCTCAAATCCAGCAGGTTTAGAACACATGAGTTTCTATGATACTACTACTGTTAAGATTAAATCCGTATCAGGCAAAGACTTATTCCATGCTATTCGCAAAGCCATTGCTGATTTAGATGATGCATTCCAAGATAATGCACAAGTTTTAATGACCAGAAGTGATTACTACGAGATGCTTGATGGCTTAGCTAATAATTCAGCTACTCTTTACCAAGCACAACCAGAATCAGTTTTAGGTGTCCCAGTTAAGTTCACTTCTGCTGCAACTACTCCTGTTGTTGGTGACTTTAGCTTTGCACAATTGAATTACGAAATTAACAGTTCTTTATACGAACAATATAAGGATTACGAAAAGGGTATGAACTACTTCCAATTGACTGCATGGTTTGACCACCAAATCAAGTTGGCTAGTGCATTCCGCCTTGCTAAGGTTGAAGCGGGAAAATAGATACCCCGTCAGGTAACAAAAAAGACGGCTCAAATCCGTCTACACCTGATAAAGGCGGGGATACCCAACCTGCAGTAAATGATCCATCAACTTCTAGTTCAAAGGATAAACAAGTAAATCCAACTGATTCTAAGAAGCCAGATGAAGAGACTGAGCCTAAATATACTAAAGAAGAACTTGAGACAAAATCAATTGATTCCTTAAAAAATATTTTTGCCCAAATGTATCAAACTAAAATGGGGCATGATGGTCAGATAAGCAAAGAATATCTGTTGACCGCATTTGATACTAAGGATGAAATTATTGAAGGAATACTTAGTGGTAAAGGCATTACACAACGAATAGCTCTGAAAGATAGAACGGTAGCCAACTTGAAACAGGACTTAGATACTATGCAGATTAGCTATCCATCTAATGCTACTAAACAACAATTGTTAGATATCATTAATGAAAAACATCTAGGTGATTAAGAATGTCGATAAAATCCTTATTAACTAGTGTTGAACCAGAAGATTTACAAAATGTTAAAAACTTCTGCAAAGTTGATAGTGATTTGGAAGATCCAGTTATTAAAGGTTTAATTTTATCTGCTCGAAAAGACATTATTGGACAGGTTGGATCTAGAATTGATGATTTTTTCGACGATAATCCTAATTTTGAGTATGCTGTATGGCTTAAAACTTATCACAGCTATAACAACCGTGATACGAGCTCAAATGCTATGACGTTTGAAATACAGGATACTTATAATTCAACAATTAACGCTATGAAGGATGATTATCGTTACAAAACTTATTTAATGGATAAGGGAGATGAACAGTAGTGACTAAACATACTAGCATCAACATTGCACGTATGAGATATCGAATTGAATTCGGACGATATGTAGAAACCGACAAAATCAATCCTAATACGGGAGAATCTATTAACTCATTCTCACCACTTTTAACAGTTTGGGCCGGTAAATGGTCATTAAGTCAATCTCAACAACTAACACTTGTCGGTGCTGGTATTAAAGACGCTGTTGTTTTCTTTATTCGCCATAATCCAAATATTGAAAGCGATATGACAATGCGTTTGGGAGACAACGAGTACACGATTGACAGTATTAACTATGATGACGGTCTGACCGCAAACGCATTTGATTTAATTACATGTCACAGAAAGGTAGTAGATCATGGCTAGTGAAATAAAAAATGAAGCTAAATTTGATCAAGTCATTGATAAATTAGCAAAAGGATTTAATAAAGCAGACAGAGTTGTCGTTAATCAGGCAGGGATGTCTGCTTTTATGCCTATTTTAAAGGCAAAAGTTGATACTCATCGTACTAGCGGTCAATACGGTGTAGGCTATCCTGACCACATGGCAGATACGTTAGTAGAAAACGTAAAGCATGATGGATCTATCGAAACTGGATTTTCAAAAGAAGGCAAAAAAGCCTATATAGCTCGCTTTATTAATGATGGTTGGGAATCCTATAACCAACATGGAGGTCCTTATCGTCACATTGCCGGTGAACATTATTGGGAAAAATCCCAAGAAGAAGCCGACGATGCAATTAAACAAGCTATGATTAAGACCGCAAGAGAAGTAATGAGAAAGAAGATGGGATTATGACACCCACCGCTCAAGTAGTTTCATTACTTAAACAAAATACAAGCAAACTTGAGGGACTAAAGAAAGAACATATCCACGCTTATATGATTTCTCCTCAAGATAAAACTAAAACAGATGCAATATTAGTTGTATCTGAAGCGCCTGGAGGACGTCATGGTTATGGAAATGGAGTACCCATTTTTGAAAGACGCCGTCTCCAGTTGGATTTTTATTATCCACCAAATTATGAACAAGACATGGAAGCCATCGAACAAAAAGTTCGGGCTTTTTTGTTTGCCCATAGTTTCCGTTGTTATGCGAATGCAGGACATGTAATGACGCCTGACAACAAAAACATAACAAACACACTGAAATTTAATTACACGATTCAAATGTAAAGGAGATTTTAAATGCCTGCAATCGGTTTAGACACAATTTTCACCGGCTTAAAAGCTGCAGATGGTTCAGTACTCACTGGAGATAAAGGATTATCTGAATCCGGTGTTTATGAAATCGACACTAACAAAGCTAACTTTAACTTAGGTTCTAAAACAGCCAACATTACTAACTTATCTGGTACCACTACTAAAATTGCTGGTAACAACGAAGTAGTTGATGTTTCTAAAGGACCTGCCTCACCACAAGTAGCAATTGATTCAAACATGATTAACCCTAAGATTCTTAATAAGTTATTAGGACGTGTAGAAATTGCTGGTGGCGGATGGACTGAAGGAAATGAAAATACCGAATCCGGTTTGATTATTGTAACTAGAGAACCTATTGCCCAAACCAAGCTTTACTACTGCTTTGGTCGAGGCACAATGGCTCAAGCTTCACAAAACATTCAAACTAATACGGATACTGCCCAAACTCGGGAAGATGATAACTTAACGTTCACTGCTTTGGGTTACAAACAATTCAATAACGGAAAACCTTTCGCAATTTTTTGGGAAAAACAAGAAGGTTTTGATGAAAAAGCTGTATTCGATACGGTTTTCCCTGGTCAAACTTTTATTAAAGATAGCTCAAAAAAAGTATAACCCCAGATAGTCAAGCTGGGGATACTCCACATACAGAACCAGCAGCAAAGCCTGGTTCAAATTCTTCTGATTCCGAAGCTTCTTCTGCCAAAGATAATTCTGAATCAACAAAGCCAGCACCAGCTGGTAATTAGTTAACAAAGCGGACAGAGACGAGAAATGTGAGACGAATTTTAAAAGGGAGAAAGAATAAATATGGCTATTAAAGTTACATTTAATGCTCAAAAAGTTTTGGGCCAAGATTTCACAATTATTGATACTATGTCAAATGTTCAAAAGGCTGCAAAAGGATATGAAAAATTGCTTGATGCAATTGATGAATTAGAACAAAAAAATGCAAAAAAGAGCGAGATTACTCCTCTCTATGAATATGGAAATCTAATTAATGAATATACCGTAAAGAATGTGGCTTCCTTACTGGGATTAAACAAAGCTCAAACAAAAAAGCTTGAAAATATGAGTAGATCAGAAATTGCCGAATTTTATGCGGAAGTGGTTGAAAAGTTTTGCCAAATGACTGTTCCTTCAGTTAAGGCCATGAATGACTACAGACAAGCACTTATTCAAGCAAATCTAAATCCAGCAAATGATGAAACAAGTGAAGATGAAGGCACAAAAGACCCAAAATAAATCGGCGTGAAATATCCTGGCAACTGAAAAACCTAGTAGAAGATATCGATTTTATGGCTCAACAGATGCTAAACGAAAAAGGTATTTTACCGGACGACTTTTACCAACAATCTTTCTCCAACTGGATTTCAGCACAAAACGCTAAATCAAATGAAGACCGTGAGGTTAACCCACTAGAATTAGCAAGACAATTAGGCGCCGATTTTTAATTTAAAGGAAGGAGAAAGAAATATATGCCTGTTATTGATGGATATACCTTTGTAATGGACTTGCAAGACCGAGGAGTAATGCGAGGACTGAAAGGCATGAAGGACGCCATGCGCATTTTAAAAACAGAGATGCGCGCAGGATTCTCCGAATTTAAAGCAGGTGAGGGTACTTTATCAGCTTACAACTATAAAGTTACTCAATCTGCTAACATCATTAAGGAATATGAACGCAATATTGGTGAATTAAGTAGCCGATTAGAAAATTACAAGACTCATCTCAACAATCTGCAGCAAAGTGAGTCTGAAGCAAAAAAGCATTTAGATGATCTAAAAAATTCTACTACTGCCACTAAAAAAGAAATTAGTGAAGCTGCTAGAGATTACGCCCAAGCTCAAAGAGCAACAAAACAATTTACTGCTGAAACTGAAAAACAGAAAACAACTTTAGATAAGACCAAAGCTTCCTTAGCAAGTATGCGTGAACAGCAAGAAAAAGCTATTCAAATGCTGGCTAAGATGAAAACTGGTCTTTTTGATTATCGTAAACAGACTGAAGCTGTTCAAAAAGCTAACAGAGCTTATATTGATAGTCTTAGACAGAGCGGTAGTTACTTTAAAGCTAATCGATCTGAAATCAAAGGACTAAAAGTTGAGCAGCAAAGCTTATCCAGTCAGTATAAAGCAGAAAAACAAGTTTTAGCTCAATTAGAATCTCAACAAGCTAAGCTAATTAGACAATACGATGTTGAAAAGTCAAAATTAGCGACTGCGAAAACCAACATTGCATATCGTACCAATGAATTACAAAAAGCAACGCTTGCTTCCGGCAAAAATAGTGAACAAGCTCAAAAAGCTAAAGCAGCTTTAGAAAAAGAAACTGAAGCTTATGAAAAACAAAAAAGAGTATTAAGTGGATTCCCAGAAAAACTATCTAGTGTATCCAAAGAATACTCAGAACAGGCTGTCAAAGCGAATACTGCAGCTAATCGTTTGGGCGTTTTAAACCAAAAGTTAGGTACTACTAAATTTGGCACATTCAAAGCGCAAATTCATGGCTTTAACAGTGCTATCGGCCAAATGAATCAGAAATTTAAAGAGTCCACTTCTCATACAAGAGAGTGGGCTTCTTCTTTAAAATCTAGTTTTTTGGCTGTAAGTGCTGGAGTTGGGGTTATGGGAGCTGGAGTTGGTAAAGCTGTTAGCATGGCTGCTAACTTACAGCAATCTTGGATCACTACTAAAAACATTCTGAATACTGGTGCTTCTAGCGCCAAAGAAGCTGCAAGTGAAGTTAAAAAAGTTGGAATCATGCAAAGAGATGCTGCCTCCTATTCTAAGCAATATGGAGTATCTCAAAAAGAAATTGCCGATCAATATACCGAACTTGTAAAACGTGGTTATGATGCCAATGCATCTATTGGTTCTATGAAATCTATGCTTGAAGCCGCTAGAGCTTCTGGCGATGATTACGCTGATGTTGTACAAAACACCGCATCAGTTCTGGATGCTTTTAATTTACGACAAAATAAAACTTCAAAACAAGTCATTGAAAGTTCGCAACGTGTAACCAACGCAATGGCATATTCAGCAGATATGACAGCTACCGACTTTAAGAACATGGGTGAAGCAATGAAGTTTGCTTCCGTTGGTGCTGCACAAGCCGGACAATCAGTTGAAGTTACTACTGCTGCCATTGGTGAATTAAGTAACGCTGGTCTTGAAGGCTCTTTAGCTGGTACTGGATTCAGAAAGATGATGACTAGTTTAGTTAAGCCGACTAAGGGTGCAGCTGACGCCTTAGCTAGTGTTCACTTGCAACTCAAAGACTTTAAGACACAATCTGGCGCTCTTAAACAGTTACCAGAAATCATGTCAATCATCAACAAACATGTTGATCACTTAGGACGTGCTGAAAAGGGTGCATTCTTTAAGGCTGTATTTGGTGCAACCGGTATGAATGCAGCCATGATTCTTTCTCAAACATCTAAAGATTTCGCTGATTTAGTTGAAAAAGAAAAGAAAGCTGAAAAGGATAACTATGTTCATAATCTAGCCAAAAAGAACATGGCTTCAACCAAAATGCAATTGAAGCAACTAGAAATGGCAGGACAAGATCTTCGTCAACGGTGTAGCCCGGCATACGGATTTTCCTGTCAAGGCGGGA
>NZ_CANBCP010000071.1 GCF_947367085.1 uncultured Lactobacillus sp.
GTAATACATATATGCACCTTTACTTCCATCTTTCCATCTATAATTAGGGTTATAAATTTCATCTGGAGCCCAAATTCCATAACTTTTAGCTACATCACCATCATCTTTACCAGCCCATCTAAACATCGTTGCCAAATCGGTATCATAATTGTTGAAAATAAATGAAGGTTGCTCATATTCTTTTGTATATAGAGATTTCCAATTGTATAAATTATCAGATTCAGCAGATGCTTGATGACTTCCAAAAACATAAAATTTTTTTGTTTTTGGATCCTGAAAAATTGAAGGATCATGAACTGAAACATGTCTTATTGTATCAGCTTGAGGACTTGTTCGAGAAGATTGTGCTTTAAATAGGATTGCTCCTATACTGATCGTTGCTAATCCTAAACCAATAATTGCAGAAATAGTTTTTGAAGATATTTTATATTTCATTTTTTTCCCTTTCATATAACATTTCTTAAGACATTATTTATTTAGAAATCGGTTACACATAAAATATAAAATATATTAATAGTAAATACAATATATTTCGAATTATTGCATATAATTAATTCTAAAAAGCAATATTTATCTGACAAATTATGCAAAGATGTATTGAAAAAGTGAAAAAGTGATCTACAATAGTATGTGTAAGCGCTTTTATTGATAATAATCTGATTTATATAAAATACGAGGAGAATTAATATGAAAACAAAACCTGATTATAAATTTTGGTTTGTAGTAGGTAGTCAACCTTTATATGGAGAAGAAACTTTACGTCAAGTTAAAGAAGATGCGAAAACAATAGTAAATGGTTTAAATGAAAGTGGAAAACTACAATATCCAGTAGAATTTAAGCTTGTTGCCACTACAGCTGAAAGCATTACTAAATTTATGAAGGAAGCAAATTATCAAGATGAAGTTGCTGGAGTAATTACATGGATGCATACTTTCTCTCCAGCTAAAAATTGGATTAGGGGTACACAACTATTACAAAAACCATTACTTCATTTATGTACTCAATTTTTAAATCATATTCCATTTGATTCAATCGATATGGATTATATGAATTTACATCAAAGTGCACATGGTGATAGAGAGTATGAATATATTAATCAAAGATTACATGTTCCAGACACTATTGTGTATGGATGGTGGAAAGATGAGAAAGTACAAGAACAGATTGCAGCTTGGCAACATGTGGCAATTGCATATAATGAAAGTTTCCATATTCGTATTGCTCGATTTGGAGATACTATGCGCGATGTTGCTGTTACTGAAGGAGATAAAGTTGCAGCTCAAATCAAGTTAGGCTGGACTGTCGACTATTATCCAATACATGAATTAGTTGAAGCAGTAAATGCAATATCTGAAAAAGATATTGACAGACAATACGAAGAATTGAAAGAAAAGTTTGAATTAGTAGAAGGTGATAATGATCATGAAAAATATGTACATGCTGTACGTTATCAACTTCGTGAATATTTAGGTCTAAAGCAATTCTTAGATGATAGAGGTTACAATGCATTTTGTGATAATTTCCAGGATTTAGCGGGCTTAGAACAATTGCCAGGTTTAGCAGTTCAACTACTTCAATTACAAGGTTATGGATTTGGTCCTGAAGGAGACTTTAAGACGGCTGGGTTGAGCCGATTAATTAAGGTTTTAGCTGATAATAAAAAGACCGGGTTAATGGAAGACTACACACTAGATCTTCGACAGGGACATGAAGCAATTATGGGCTCACACATGCTTGAAGTAGATCCTACTTTAGCATCGGATAAACCAAGAGTTGAAGTACATCCCTTGGGAATTGGTGGAAAAGCAGATCCTGCTCGTTTAGTATTTACTGGGTCTCAAGGAGATGGCATTTATATTACTTTATCTTATTTTGATGATGGATATAAGTTTGTATCTTATCCAGTAGATGCTAAAATTCCTGAAAAAGAAATGCCAAAACTTCCAACTGCTAAGCAAATGTGGACACCTAAAGTCGGTTTGGCTAATGGTGCCAAGGCATGGATGTATGCTGGTGGTGGACATCACTCAGTAATTTCTCTGAATGCCACTGAAGAACAATTAAAGGAATTAGCAAGATTATTTAAAGTTGAATTGGTAGATATTGATAGCTAATTAAATTATAGGTAACTAATTAAAATTTTATCCTATCTCATTACTACACCTCTTAAAAAAGTGTTTGAACTAATTTAGGTTCAAACACTTTTTTTATTATATTTGGGCTAATTAAATAATTTATATTAAAAAAACTCGAAATTTATCATAATTTCGAGTCAGAGCATTTATTTTTACTTTAAAAATTTTAGTCGTTTGCTGAAGATGAAGTTACGTACTTAGTTAAAACATCCTTCAAATCGTTATCCTTGATAGAAACATCAGCACGCTTCAATACTGTAGCAAGGACACTTTGCATTACGCTTTGGTCTTGAGCCATCTTAGCGTAGATTTGGTTATCAATTGCCTTTTTGTGATCCTTAAAGCTTCCCTTAGCAGGGTGTTTAATCATCTTAATTACATGGTAGCCGTATTGAGTCTTAACTGGGGTAGTTGTGTATTCACCAGTCTTAAGCTTAAATGCAGCAGTTTTGAAAGTAGAATCTAAAGTAGTATCAGTTGAGTCAAATGCTGGTAATTTTCCGGCATCGTTCTTTGTAGCAGTATCAGTTGAGTATTTTTTAGCTAATGACTTAAAGCTAGCGCCTTTTTTAAGTTGGCTGATAACGTCATTAGCTGTGCTTTCTTTAGCAACTAAAATGTGTTGAACAGTAACTTTAGGTTGGTAGTTCTTCCAAGCTTTCTTTTCTTGAGCTGGAGTAATCTTCTTGATATGTCTTAATGCTTGTTGCATTAATAAGTTAGTCTTGATACTTTCTTTGTAAGTTGAAGTAGTTAAACCTTGTTGTTGCAAGATGGTTGAGAAAGAAGAACCGTATTGCTTCTTAGTTGCGTTGAATTCTTTGTCAACTTCTTTGTTAGTAACATACTTACCATATTGTTCTTCCAAAGCATCATTAACAATCATATTTGCTAAAAGGGATTGACCTGCTTGTGATTTCTTCATCTTATCATAGTATTGTTGTTGGGTGATTTTACCGCCTTTATAGTTAACAACGGTTTTATTTCCAGCTGAACAAGCAGTGGCACTTAAAGCAATGCCTGCAAAAGCAACAACTGTTGCTAATTTTTTCCAGTTTTTTGTCATATTGAAAAATCTCCATATCTTTGATGATTATTTACAGGTTCAAATATAACATAAAAAAGCCTCTTTGCCCAAATAGACTCAGAGACTTTTATATTTCTAAAAAAACTTTTTAAATTTTCTTAATCTTGTCAACACTTGAAAGAGTTTGATTTAGTTCAGACTTGATTGCCTCAATATTAGGTTTGATGCTCACTTGAAAATTACTCAAGTCATTTTTCAAACTAGTAAGTGTCTTTTGTGCTTGAGGCAGTTCATCTGCTAACTCGTTACTACTTTCAAGAGCTTGTTTTGAGCCAATAGATAAAGTTTTTACTTCGTTGCTTGTATCATCGACCCAGTTTTTTACATCATCTTTAACACGTCCATTGTTTTTAGCATTTGGCAAAAAGGAAACAGCTACGCCAATTGCGCTGCCAATGCCTAAACCGATTGCAAAAAATTTCATATTAATTATTCCTTATGTTCTTCGTGTTCAGATGCGCCTGATGATGAGTCAGTTTCTTTTTTTGGTTTAGCTTCGGGTTCTTCGTGTTTTTCTTCTTCAGAAGCACCAGAAGCAGAATCTACACTACCTTCAACCTTAGTTGGTTCAACTTTTTGACCTTCGGCTTCTTCTAAATCTTTACTTGGATCCTTACCATCCATTTTATCTTTGATTGCAGCAAAGAATTTCTTGTGGTCTAAGGCTTTGAATGAAGCAGCAGTAAAGGCATCTACGAAAACTTTAGCTTTAGATTCTTTTTTGTCTTCTTCTTTATTCTTATCTTCCAATTCGTTGTAGATAGTTTTTACGCGATGACATGAATCAGTAAAGTTATCGACGGTTTCTCTGACGTCTTTTCTTAATGGTTGACCACTAAGTGGGTTTTTAGCATAAGAAGCTAATCCACCAACAATAGCACCTGAAACAATTCCGATTAAAAATCCTGGCATATTTATTACCTCTATCTATATAAAATAAAATGTTTAAACTAATTAACATCTTTATTGTACCGCAAATAGAGGTAAAAAGATGTAATTAGAGATTATTTTTGATAGCGTTTGCAACTGATCTATAACGTTCTTCATCATACTGGTCAGCATTATTAACGTGAGGAATGACCATATCGTCATTTTCGCTATAACGAGGAATGAGATGGATATGTGAGTGCATTACAACTTGACCTGCGATTTCGCCATTATTTACAGCGACATTCATTCCCTTGATCGCTGGGTCAGATTTTTTAATTGCTTGAGCTATAACTGGAATATATTGTAAGAATCTTGCGCCATCTTCTTGACTGTAATCAAAAAAGTTCACGAGATGCTTTTTTGGAACGATCAGAGTGTGACCTTTAGTGACTTGTGAAATATCTAAGAAGGCTTTAACATCATCATTTTCAAATACAGTGTAAGAAGGAATTTCTCCGCGAATAATTTTACAAAATAGGCAGTCTTGCTTTAATTCATCCATATTAATATCTCCTATATTTTTACTTAATAAAATTTAGTTTAATTCATGTTCATGCTATCATATAAAGGAAGTTTTTTCAGTAAGGAGAAAAAAATGGCATTAAAAATTGAACATTTAAGCGGAGGCTATGCTGGAACCACCGTTATAAAGGACTTAAATCTGACAATTGAGCCGGGCCAAGTTCTCGGCTTAATCGGTCTAAATGGGGCCGGTAAGTCAACAACAATTAAGCATTTGCTCGGCTTGTTAAGAATGCAAAAGGGGACAATCAGCCTAAATGGAGTTGAGTTAATGCAAAATCCAACTAAGTTTAAGCAGATGGTTTCTTATATTCCAGAAACGCCAATTTTATATCCAGAACTCACTTTAAAAGAGCATATTGAATTGGTGATGTTAACTTATGGTTTAAACCAAGACAAAGCTTGGAAACGTGCTCATGAATTGTGCAAGATGTTTCGTTTAGATAATAAGTTAGATTGGTTACCAATTAATTTTTCAAAGGGTATGAAGCAAAAGGTCATGTTAGTTACTGCTTTTTTGGCAGATAGCGACTTACTAGTTATTGACGAACCATTTACCGGGCTTGATCCATTAGCTGTTGCTAATTTTAATGACCTAATTAAACAAGCTGCAGCGCAAAATAAGATGGTCTTGATGACAACGCACGTTTTAGCGCAGGCTCAAGAAGTTGTGCAAAAGTTTGCTGTTCTTAACAATGGCACAATTGAAGTTGAAGGTAGTTTAGAGCAAATAAGAAAACACTATGGCTTAAGTGATAGTGAATCATTTGACCGTTTGTATCAAATTTTGAACCAGGAGCAATTGCACCATGAATAAGATAGTTAAAAAGAGGCTAGAAGCTAATTTCAAGAAGTCGATGCACTATTTAACTTTGGTCTTTAATGACTTCTTTATCTTGGCGCTAATCTTTTTATTTGGAGCATTAATGTTTTGGTATGCTCAAAATATCAAAAAATGGCCAAGTAAGCTCTGGTTTTATAGCCCGCTTCTTGCTTTAATTTGGACGATTACTTTAGGCTTGGGCAATTTTGCTAGTTTGCTTCAAAGAGCAGATGAACAATTTTTATTTAATCAAGATAAGAATATGAAAGAGTACTTCAGACCTCTTTATTCTCATTCGATGATTTTGCCGACTATTTTAATTTTGCTGGTATCTGGCTTGCTGTTTCCGTTTGCGACGACAAGGGCCGGTCTTTCAATTACGTCTTTTATATGGATTGTAGCAGGCTTACTAGAAAGCAAAATGGTCCAGTTTAAACTGATCGTCAGAAGCTTTTATTTTAATAAGCATAATTACTATAACTTTTGGCTATTTATGGCTATTAACTATGTCTTGTTAGTAATTACGATTGCAACTAATTCATATTCATACTTATATACTTGTTTGATGCTTTTATGTTGGACTTTAGTACCTTATCTGCCGCAAGGTCACGCATTTAACTGGTACAAGGCAATTGAATATGAAGAACGCAGACAAGATTTACTGGATAGTTTTTACAGTATGTTTACTGATGTACCAGACAAAAAAGTTAAGATCTCTCGTCGTAAGTACTTAGACTTTTTGATTAGTCATAAAAATCAAACACCAAATACCTTTTTATATCAAAGATCCTTGCTACGTGATCCAGAATACAGCAACTTACTAATCCGTATGTCTTTATTTTCAATCTTGCTTTCATGGACTTTGCAAGATTGCAAGTGGGCAACCGGATTAGGAGCATTAGTTATCTTTTTAACACTTTATCAGCTAATTCCGTTAGGAACAGTTTATGAACATAATATGATGTATCATGTGATGCCAATTGAAAGAAAAACAAGAAATCGTGATCTTGCACGAGTTCTTCAAAAAGGGATGCTCATTGAATGGGTCTTAATTGCGGTAGGCTTAATTATTTTTTCTCCTGAAAAATTGTATGCTGCTTTAGGCGCAATTGGCTTATTGATTTTCACCTTTGCCTTACTGTATGCTTATTTACCAGTTAGAATTGAAAATTTATTTAAAAAAATTAGATATTAATTTTGGAGCTGAATTATGAGATTAAGAAATAAACCTTGGGCACAAAAACTTGTAGCCGATCATCCAGAAGCAATTTTGAATCAACCAGATCCTGAAAAAGTGATTGATTGGAATACACGCTTTGAAGATTTTTCTAAACCTTTAGCGATTGAAATTGGTTCAGGAAAAGGGCAATTTATCACAACTTTAGCTAAAAAGCATCCTGAAATGAACTTCATTGGAATTGAATTGCAAACCACAGCTGCAGGGATGATTTTGAGAACTAAACTTGAAGAAAAAATCGACAATCTTCAATTAATGTGTGCAGACGCCGCTAACTTAGCTATGTACTTACCAGAAAACAGTGCAGATATTATTTATTTGAATTTTTCTGATCCGTGGCCAAAAACCCGTCATGAAAAAAGAAGATTGACTTATAAGAGATTTCTTGACGAGTATAAACAA
Source organism: uncultured Lactobacillus sp. (assembly GCF_947367085.1). Taxonomy (GTDB): domain Bacteria; phylum Bacillota; class Bacilli; order Lactobacillales; family Lactobacillaceae; genus Lactobacillus. The sequence continues at coordinate 7,138 of NZ_CANBCP010000071.1, forward strand.
GTTTTAAAAGACGATGGTCATCTAGAATTTAAAACGGATAATCGAGGTTTATTTGAGTATAGTTTAGTTAGCATGAATAATTACCCAATGCACTTTGACTTTTTAAGTTTAGACTTACACCATAGTGATTCTAAGGTCTTTGAAGAAAATGTCGAAACTGAATATGAGCATAAATTTGCGGCTAAGGGCAATCCTATTTATTGCTTGCATGCTTCATTTAAATAAAAAAACAAAGTCAGAATACATATCAAGTTTGGTATATATTCTGACTTTTTTAGCTGTTAGCATATTTTAAATGCATCAATACCTCGTTAGTTTTATTAACTGTCAAGACAAACTTAGTGAATGCTTTTTCATGATCGGGCAAGTCAACAAAATCATCAAAATCTAAAATTTCTTGGTTAAAATTATCCATTAAGTTGACCATGTTTAAATTAGCTTTTGCTAAATAAATTGGAATTGCTCTTTGCTGTATTGTTTCTTGTCGAATTTGAGATGCAATTTTATGATATGCCAAGATCAATGGGGAGATTTGATCAAGATTTGCCTCAATAATTTCTAACCAGTGACTAGTATCATTTTGAATCTGTTTGATCATATTATTAAAAACATTATGAAGATTATACCCAGCTCTTAAAAGAGCTTTTTCTTTTGATTCTTCCATTATCAACGCCTTCTCTCAATTAGTATTATAACTTTATTATAAGACTAGAATTACTC
>NZ_CANBCP010000072.1 GCF_947367085.1 uncultured Lactobacillus sp.
TTAACTCCGATTGAATATCGAAATCAAGCCTTAGTCAGCTAGAACAAATATTTGTCTAATTTTTACGTCTCAGTACAGATCTATCCTATCTTTTTGCAATTGTTTTTATTTAATCAAATAAATCGCTGACGTCTTCTCGTCCATCTGCAAGTGGCTTACCCAAAGTTAGACTCTTTGGAGTTCCATCGGTTGTTGGATCTAAAACAAATGAACCATTTGAGTAGCGATCTCCTAGTGGAAATTCATTACTTTTGATTGTAATATGACGATCACTTGAAGTAGTCAAAAGTAGTTCGTGATTTTGACCATATTCTACTAGGGCCTCAATTCGATGTGGCTTAGTCTTAAGTTCTCTTAGAACTAATACTCCACGTTTTGCACGGGTCACTTTGTTGACTAATTTTAATTCGAATTGTTTGAAAGCACCACGTTGAGTAATTAAACCAACTTTAATTTCGTCAGAAAACTCATTATCAACTAAGACATAATTTACTACGTAGTCATCGTCCTTGAGATTTACGGACTTAACCCCAACTGCTTTAGCACCCGAAGTTGGAACTTCTGATACATCAAATCTGACTGCATAAGCTTGATTAGTAATTAAAGTAATTTCAAAGTTACTATCAGCTTTAATTTTATCGACGCGCACTACTTTACTATCTTCAGATTTCAGTTTCATGGTTGTAATGGCACGAGACTTATAGGTCCTAGTTGGTTGTAGGTCACTGAGGCTAACTTGTTTAATGTAACCATCATTTGTCGCAAGCAAGAAATTATCGTTTTCTTTAAGATTATCAATTTCAAATACTCTGATAATTTCTTCATTCTGAGCTAAACCAATTTCTTGAGATAGGTGTTGGCCAGTTTCCTTCCACTTGGTTTCAATGAGTTCGTGGACAGGCCTAAAGATCATATTACCTTTGTTAGTAAAGATATATAGATTGCTCAAGGTAGACATTGTTTTTTCAAATATAACTTTGTCTCCAGCTGGTAGTCCATTGTCTTCGTCATTGGTAGATTGGAATGAACGCAGTGAAGCTCGCTTCAAATATCCATCTCTACTTACCAAAACTCTGACATCTTCATCTGCCATTAAAGCTTTTTCGTTAATTTCGATTTTTTCAGCTTTAGCAGTAATTTGAGTTCGACGAGGTGAGCCAAAATCTTTCTTAACTTGTTTAAACTCTTTGATAACAACTTTTTCTAAGACAGAATTATCATTTAAAATTTCTTGATAAGTATTGATCTTAGCCTCTAAATCTGTCTGTTCAGCCTTTAATTGATTGACGTCAGTATTTGTTAATCTATACAGTTGTAAAGAAACAATAGCTTCGGCTTGGTTTACTGTAAAATCAAATTTTTTAACAAGATTATTTTTGGCATCTTTTTTATCTTTTGAAGATCTAATTGTCTTAATAACTTGATCCAAAATATCAAGAGCATGAATTAATCCTTCAACGATTTCAAGGCGTTGTTTAGCTTTGCTCAAATCAAATTCGGTACGCTTTGTAACAACTTCTTTTTTGTGTTCCAAATATGAACTTAAAATTTGCTTTAAGCTGACTTGAACTGGTGCCATATGATCAATAGCAACCATGTTAAAGTTATAAGATACTTGTAAATCAGTGTTTTTGAAAAGATAATTTAGAATATTTTCACTGTCAGCACCTTTTTTTAGTTCAATAACGATTGATAAACCGTGGCGGTCTGTTTCATCACGAACTTCTGAAATACCATCAATTTCTTTGTTTAAGCGGATTTCATCAATCTTTTTAACCATTAAAGCTTTATTGACACCAAATGGAACTTCACTGACAACAATTTGCTGACGATGACCTTTAATTTCTTGAATAATAGTTTTTGATCTAATTTGAATGCGGCCACGTCCGGTTTCATAAGCTTCTTTTATTCCCTTACTACCTAAAACAATACCGCCAGTCGGAAAGTCAGGACCTTTTACAAATTTCATCAAATCATCGGTATCTGCTTCAGGATGCTTCAACAAATAGACAGCCGCATCAATAACTTCAGATAAGTTATGGGGTGGAATTTCAGTGGCATATCCTGCAGAAATTCCAGTCGATCCATTTACAAGTAAATTAGGAAAGTGAGCAGGTAAAACCGTCGGTTCGTATTCCGTGTCATCAAAGTTCAAAATCATCTGAACAGTTTCTTTGTCTATATCTTGTAAAAGTAAGTTTGAAATTTTGCTCAAGCGAGATTCAGTATAACGCATTGCTGCCGGACCATCGCCATCCATTGAACCATTATTTCCGTGCATTTCGATTAATGGTTCACGCATCTTCCAATCTTGAGATAAGTGAACTAAAGCTCCATAAATTGAACTATCACCATGAGGGTGAAAGTTCCCCATAACATTACCCACAGCTTTAGCAGCCTTTTTATAAGGCTTATCGTAGGTGTTATTATCTTTATACATCGCATAAAGAATACGTCTTTGTACAGGTTTTAATCCATCCCTAATATCGGGAAGAGCTCTTTCTTGAATAATGTATTTAGAATAGCGTCCGAATCTTTCACCCATGACATCTTCAAGTGGGAGTTCTTTGATTCGTTCTTTTGATTCAACCATCTAAGATTTCTAACCTTCCTTAACTTCTACTAGTTTCCAAAATTGAGCCATCTTCACCCATTCGGAATTTCACATTTTCATCGATCCATTTTCTTCTAGGTGCAACTTTATCGCCCATTAAAGTTGTGACTCGTCTTTCAGCTAGTTGTGCATCATCGATTTTTACTCTAATCAAAGTACGAGTTTCAGGATTCATAGTTGTTTCCCATAATTGGTCCGCATTCATTTCACCCAACCCTTTAAACCTTTGTAAGGCAAATCCTTTGCCTATCTTTTTAGAGTCAGTTGCTAATTCTTCATCTGTCCAAGCATATTGGATTTTGGCTTTTTGCCCATTACCTTTTTGTAATTTATAAAGTGGAGGAAGCGCAATATAAACTCTCCCAGCTTCGACCATAGGGCGCATGTAACGATAAAAGAATGTTAATAATAAGATTTGAATATGTGCACCGTCTGTATCAGCATCCGTCATAATAATAATTTTATCGTAATTTGCATCTTTAATTTGGAAATCTGACCCCACACCAGCTCCAATAGTATGAATCATAGTGTTAATTTCTTCATTTTTAAAGATATCCTGTAATTTGGCTTTTTGGGTATTTAAAACCTTACCACGTAGTGGCAAAATGGCTTGAAACTTGCGGTCTCTTCCTTGTTTTGCTGAACCGCCAGCAGAATCACCTTCGACAAGAAATAGTTCATTTTTCTTTGGATTTCTAGACTGAGCTGGAGTTAATTTGCCTGATAGGATTTCTTTTTTACGACGCTTTTTACCGCTTCTGCTCTCATCTCTTGCTTTTTTAGCAGCTTCACGTGCATCCCTTGCTTTTTGGGCTTTTTGAACTAAGCTTTGAGCAAATTCCCCATTTTCCATTAAGTAGTAAGATAGTTGCTCATAAACAATACTGTCTACCACGCTTCGGGCTTGAGGGGTTCCAAGTTTTCCTTTTGTTTGGCCTTCAAATTCAAGTAGTTCTTCAGGGATCTTTACAGATAGGACTGCACTCAAGCCTTCACGATAATCAGATCCTTCAAGTCCTTTATCTTTATTTTTTAACAGCCCTTGTTTTTTTGCATAATCATTAAAGGCTTTAGTAAAACCACTTCGTGCCCCTACTTCATGACTACCACCGTCAGCTGTACGAACATTATTTACAAAAGATACGAAGTTTTCTGAATAGCCATCATTATATTGACCAGCAAATTCTACCTCGATACCATCTTGTTTGCCTGAGAAATAGAAAATATTTCCCATCGTATCTTTATCTTCATTTAAATATGACACAAAGGACTTAATCCCATCATCATATAAAAATTCATCATGATGTTCAGGCTGTCTTTCATCAGTTAAAGTAAATTTAACACCTTTTAATAAGAATGCTGATTCGCGAATTCTCTCTTGGATAGTTTCGTAGTTATAGTTTGTTGTAGAAAAAATTGTACTGTCTGGTTTGAAAGTAATCGTTGTTCCTGTTTTATCTTTAGTCTTACCTAAGTGTTTTAAAGTACCAATTGGATGGCCGCCATTATGAAATTCTTCTTCATAGGCTTCTCCACCACGTACCACTCTTACTTTTAAGTACTCAGAAAGAGCATTTACGACTGAGGAACCTACACCGTGTAAACCACCAGATGTCTGATAGTTCTTTTCTGTAAATTTTCCTCCTGCATGAAGCACTGTCAATATAACTTCAATAGTCGGCTTACCAGAAGCATGCATTCCTGTTGGCATTCCACGTCCAAAATCTTGAACAGTGACTGAATTATCTTTATGAATTGTCACGTTAATTTCTTTACCGTAGCCTGCCATAGCTTCGTCGACAGAATTATCTACAATTTCATAAACTAATTGATTCAAACCATGCTTATCAGTTGAACCAATATACATTCCTGGACGCTTACGAACTGCTTCAAGTCCATGAAGGATTTGAATGGATGAATCGTCATAAGAATTAGTAATTTTATTTGTTTTAGCCAAATAAATTCCTCCATTTTTGAAGACAATTAAAATCAGCCCCACATAAAACCGATCTTTTTGTTAAAATTAAGTTTAGATTTAAATGGGGTTGAAATACATGTCTATATTGTTTTATTTACTAACGTTTATTTTAGCATACTTGATCGGTTCATTTCCTACGGGTGTGTTAATGGGTAGATTATTTTACCATAAAGATATAAGAAAATACGGTTCAGGAAATATTGGTACAACTAACTCTTTTAGAGTTATGGGACCAGTTGCAGGCACTATTGTCCTACTTATCGACGTTTTAAAAGGCGCACTAGCAACCGATCTTCCTTTAATTTTTCATTTAAAAGGGCCAAAATATTTGCTGTTAGTGGCAGGTATTTGCGCGATTTTAGGACACACTTATTCAATCTTTCTTAAATTTAAAGGCGGTAAAGCTGTCGCAACAAGTGCTGGTGTCTTTTTAGGATATAATTTAAAATTCTTTGGAGTATGTGCCCTGGTATTTTTGCCAATCTTATTTATTACGTCTTATGTAAGCTTATCGAGCTTAATATCGATTGTGATAATTTTTATTATTTCCTTCACGTTTCATGATATCTTTTTAACTTTGATTTCTGGTATAATGATGATTATTTTATTTATCCGACACAAAGATAATATCAAGCGTCTAATACATCATAAAGAAAATATAATTCCCTTCGGTATATGGTACTGGTACAAAAAAGCACATCATCAACTGAAGAAGTAGCTAATAAAAGTCGGTAACTTGTGTTACTGGCTTTTTCAATTAATCATTATAGTATATGAGAACGTATGTTTTCAAGCGAGTATATATTTAAAAGTTAGGATAATTATGTCGAAAAATAAAAAACAAAATGCTTATTTTATTTGGATACTTGTAGAATTACCTGATGGTCAAAAACAGTGGTATTGCGTCAGCAAAGTATTACGTCATGCTTTATACTGGGAAAGAGATAAAAATAAGAATAGATACTGGAAAAATAGTTTAATTGGCAATTATATCAATGTTGCCACTTCAACTTATATACATAATCAGGCTCGTTTAACAGTGGCTAAAGTACTAAAAATTCGGATTTATTCAAAGCGTCCTGATGACTGGCATTGGACACGTAATCAGTTTATTTCTGAGGACGCTCTAAGTAATTTTAAAACAGCTTATAATTATATGAAGCATAATTATAGTTGGTATAATCGAATTGCAATTTGGTTTGCTTTAATGCATTGGAAGAACGAATTGACTCAGAAGAAAATTAATAGTGCTAAAACTGCACTAAGAAAATTTCGAGGAAGATACGTTTATAAAAGCAAAAGAAAAAAAGCTCATTAATGTTGATCATTTTTGAGCTTTTTATATATTAAATATACTTATTATTTAGAATCACGTAATTGCTTTAAACTTTCACCAAAGATATCTTCAATAACAGCTGGGTCGCGATGGTCAAAGTATTGACTTACGCCTTTGTCTAAACCTTTAATTCTAATCATTTCATCTTCAGTAAGATTGAAATCAAAAATATCTAAGTATTCTTTCTGTTCCTTTTCGTGTTCAGATTGTGGAGTGACAAGGATATTTCTTTGAGTTAACCAGCGTAAGATGACCTGGCTAACTTTCTTGTGATACTTTTCAGCAATTCTCTTTAATTCTTTGTTTTCTAATAAATTGTCTTTATCTTGTGCAAATGGCTCTATACCAGCAATTGCGATATCTCTTCCTTCGAAAAATGCAATATCATTTGTTTGCTGGAACCATGGATTAATTTCGATCTCATTGAGTGCAGGCTTATCTTCATGAGATAATTCTAAGTTCATATATTGATCGGGGTAAAAGTTTGCAAGTCCAATTGACTTAACTTTATCTTCATGTTTTTGATATGATAAAGCATTCCAAGCGCCGAAAATATCACCATACGGATGTGATAATACAACGAGATCAATATAGTTTGTGTCTAACTCTTTTAAAGAAAACTCAATAGCCTTATTAGCTTTTTCAAAAGTCATTTTTGAAACATTGACTCTAGTAATTATAAACATCTCTTTACGGTCGATACCGGTTTCTTTAATTGCCTCACCTACTGCAATTTGGTTATCGTCGTTAGCACCTGCGTCAATTAGACGATATCCATTTTTAATAGCCATTTCTACTGTTTGTCTAGCTTTTTCACGATCCGCAATCTGGGATGCATCTAAGCCAATTAAAGGTAATTGATTACCGTCGTTCAATTTTATTTTTGGAATTTCTACCATTTTTAATTCCTCCTTTTTGCTCTACACCTGTATTTTAGGTTTAATTTTAGGAGAAATAAAATAATAAGAACTATAATACTAAAAGCGATTCATATTATTAAAATTCTGCTTTTAAAAGCTCAGAAAATTCTGTTATATCTTGACTCTCATTTTTGCTCAATAGGACATAATCTTCTTTAACTTGACTATGATTATTAAATAAAAATAGCTTTTGTAAGCTCTCGCTTTTGATTAGATGGGCATTGGATTCATTCATCAAAAAGAACCCTGAACCTGATTCAGCCATTAAAACAGCCTCATTCACTGAATCAACTGCTATTAATTGATTAGATATGTTAAGAACATTTCTATAATAATCATATTCTGCTTCTTGTTCAGCAATCTTACAAATCAAAATGCAAGCATTTGCCTTTAGATCGTTTAATTCTACAATTTGGGCATATTTTTCAAAGATTCCTTTTTGAATGATAGCCATTTCACTAGCTCTAGTAACTAGAATATCTGTTTTAAAATTTTGATTTTTTGAACGATCGTTAGTTAAGGCAACATCAATAGTTCC
>NZ_CANBCP010000073.1 GCF_947367085.1 uncultured Lactobacillus sp.
GTTATCGATTATATTATCAGTTAAATGATAGTAACCAGTCTTGGTGGGGACTTCTTTGATAAACGTATCTCTGGGAGCAGTCAATGGGGAAACAGGAGCATGAGTTTTCTTATAATAATCATATAAGAAACTGCAACAGTCCAAATATCTTTCATCTTGATGATCAAACTTATGTAGCTTTAGGTTCGCTTTCAGGGGATGTTTAAGATCGATTTTGGAGACTACTGGCGAAAAGCACCGTCTTTTTAATTGAAAGTCATTTCTAGTTAGAAAGTGAATTAGTGACTCCTCACTTGAATCAACCATCACTTGGAGGCGGCGTCCTTCAGTTTGCGAGATGGTTGGAAAAGGTGAGTAGGAGGGATAACTAAGCAGATTAAATTTAAGATACAGGTATTTATTATGGTAATCGTTGGTGTAAGAAGAAATTGTACCCAGATTTTTATTATCTTCAAATAGTTGATATGTGTTTGGGGTAATTTTTTGAATATTACTAAACATCATTAATCCTTTGCTAATAAATCAGAGCCTGTATTAAAATAAATATATCGTAATTTTGGTTTTTATTGAATATCTTGAGGGAAAGACAATATGAATTTTATCCAGCTCACTAATTTGCTAAAAAAAATAAACACCTATCGCCCGTTAACTAAAGACGAAGTGCAAGCCATTGAAAAAGAAAAGAAGTATGATCATATCTGGTCATCAAATGCAATTGAAGGGAGTTCTTTAACCAAATATGAAACAGCTGAGTTGTTAGAAACTGGCTTAACCATTCATGGTAAGCCTTTTGCAGATCATTTAGCAGCATTAGATTTAAGTCGCGCATATGATTATGTTCAAGAACTAGCTACTGGAAAATTACCTCTTGATGAAATTGCTATTCGTGATATTAATCGCTTAGTTACTTACTCAGATGACCCTATAAAACGATCAGCAGCCGGTCAATATCGTCAAATCAAAGTCTGGCCAAATGGTGTTCCAAATGTACATTATGCTGATCCTACTGAAATTCCGGAAAAAATGCAAGCATTAATAGATTGGTATCATGAGATAGAAGGAAAGCAGCATCCAGTTAAAGTTGCTGCTTTAATGCATTTGAAATTTGTCTCAGTTCATCCATTTAGAGATGGAAATGGCAGAACAGCAAGATTGTTGATGAATTTTGAATTGGTTAAACATGGATATCTGATTATTAATATTCAGCCAGACAAAGGCAGTCGCAATGGTTACATGAAAGCACTGCAACTTGCACAGACAACTGGTAACGACAAGGAGTTTATTGAATTGGTTTCCAGATATGAAGAAAATGAATTAAAAGATAGGCTAGATTTATTAAAACGCATTGAATCTGAGCGTAAGAATGCTGATAGTTTAACTAGATTAAATAATTTGGATAAGTAATAAAAGCCATGATAACTATTGAACGATTAGATAATTTTCCGTTGATTACATCTAAGTGTGATATCTCCAAAATCATAATCGAAACAATTAAAAAAGAGCATTTCTTAATACGTGAAGGCGATATTTTATGCATTGCATCAAAGCTCTTGTCTAAAGCAAATGGTAACTTTGTTGATTTGAGCCAAGTAGTTCCATCTGAAGTAGCTAAAGAAATTCATGAAAAGTTGCCGGGAAAAGATCCTCGCCTTATTCAAGTCATTATTGATCAAACCGAAGATCCAACAGGTAAGAAATTACAGATTGCTGATAATTTCATCGGTGCATTTTTACCAAATGGGTTATTTTTAACCAGTGGTGGAGTAGATAAATACAAAGAGGACATAGTTTTAACATTACCTACTAATTGCGATAAGATCGCACATAATATTAGAAAAGAAATTGAGCATCAATTACATGTTAAGGTTGCTGTCATTATTACTGATAGCGATGGTCGGATTGATAAAAAAGGCGCTACTCAAGTTGCAGTGGGCTTATACGGCATAGATGGTTTGCGCAAGACTGAATTTGAACAAAAGACCAACATAGAAACTATTTGTGATATGTTAGCGGCAGCATCTGGATTGCTGATGGGACAGCGCGGACAGGGATTTCCCGTTGTTAAAATTAGCGGATTTAAGTATGATTTTGATCCAAGTAGTGAAATTAGGGATGCAACGAATTAACTAGTTTAGTATTTGTCAAAATTAGTTTGGTATGACATAGAAGCTTTGTTACTAAAAATAAGATCTAAAATAATTACTTCAATTTCAGAATAATATTTAGCTGGAGCTTGTTTCAAAACTTGCTTATTAATTGTTAGTGCAATAAAATGGACTCTGAAAATGGTTTATTAAGATTTCGTCTTTTAGGAGAAAATGTATGAACGCAATTTTTGATAGAAGAGCTGTTAGAGAATACACTAATGAAAAAGTTGATGAAGAAAAAATTCAAAAGTTGATTGATGCTTTTCAAGCTGCACCTTGTGCACTTCACCAGACAGATGTAATGGAGTTAAGCGTAATCACTGATCCAGAATTACTTAAAAAGATTGAGGATAACACTAAGAACTCTTGTTACAACGCGCCACTAGTATTTATGATTAACACTAAAAAAGATAGTCAATTTGGCGAGCGAGCTGCATCTGTTGCAGCAGAAAATGTGATGGTTGAAGCATTCGATCTTGGTCTAGCTTCTGTCTACGTAATGGGCGGTGTAATTGCCTTAAACAAGTTCCCAGAAATTCAAAAAGAGCTAGGGATGGATGATGGCTTTGAAACTTCGGTATTATTGCCAATTGGTTATGCAGCCGATAACGGTAAGCCAGAAGACAGATCTAACCGCTATAAAGTTGTTAGAAAATAATTGAACATAGAATAAAAGGCATTGATTCCAAATTGAGGAGTCAATGCTTTTTTGTTATGTGGTGATTGTTTTATTAAGCGTTTGGAGTTAACTCCAAACAATAAAGATAAAGTCCACTCATTTGGAGCGTATTCCAAACAAACGGACTGTGATGATATATTTTTTATTTACTTAGATCAATAATCTTATCGAACATTTCTTTCTCACGGTTAGAAATCTTGTGAGCTACTTCAATGACTGCAAAGTTAGGATTGGTGAGTAAGGTTTGATGAATTTGTAAAGACAAAGTATTGTCTAAGGCACTCGTTGCTTCATCAGCCAGCAGAATAGGCCGTTTAGCTAAAATGGCGCGTGCAATTTCAATTCTTTGAATTTGTCCTCCAGAGAGATTGCTACCGTTTTGTCCAATTTGATAATCAAGTCCTTTTTCTTCAACTAATTGTGTTAGTCCTGCTAATTTGATTGCACCGGTTAATTCAGATTCTGAATACTTTTTACCGAAGGTCAGATTGAAAATCAGACTCCGATTAAACATGAAGGGCTTTTGATTGATATAGCCAAAATAGTCGTGAGCCTTTCGCCAGTTTCCCGCTAAATTTTGGTGATCAATCATGATTGAACCCGAAGTTGGTGTTAATTGACCAACTAACAGTCGTAATAGGGTAGTTTTACCAAAACCACTTGGAGCCATCAATAATACTTTTTCACCTGCTTTAACTGTGAAATTGACGTTACTTAAGATGTTTTTTCCATTAATAGCATAAGATAGATCGTTAACTGTTAATTGTTTAAAAGCTAAATCGGAAGAGGAAAGAGTTGAATGTTCGAAATGGAGCGCTTTTTCAATTTTATTCCAAATTGGCTGAGTAGAGCGAATTTGGTTAAGTTGGTCAAAAATCATCGTGATCGGATTGATGAAATCATTAGATAATTGAACAATCATGACCAATGTACCAGCTCCAATTTGCCCATTAAACATTAAAATCGCACCGACCAAAAATGGGATGGTAAAACTAAAAATATCAGCAATTGTCATGAATAGCGTGGAAATTGCGCCTTGAGTATAGTTTAAGGTACGCAAGGAATTTTCCATTTGTTTTGCTTGCTTCACGACATAAGAAACAATTGGAAGCTGAACATCGTAGAGCATAGCTGTCTTAGAACCATTGATTGCATCGGACACTGCTTGCGTGTACTCGGCATTTTTTTCTTCCCAAACCTTTGCCTTATTTTGAATATCTTTAACGAATGGTTTTTGAACGAAACCTGGAATAATCGTGGCTACCACAAAGATGACTGTTAAAAGCCAAGAATTTAATAAACCAACAGTAATTGAAATGTTGAAAGCTGCAGCTTCTGAAATAATCATTAATTCGTTAGCAATTTTTAGTGATTCGATTTGCTTTAAGTCATTGGTCATTAGGTTAAGACCTTCTTTTTGTGAATCAGCTTGTTGACTAACTAAATAACTGATAGTTTTATCTTTCAATTTAAGGTTAATATCGCGTGTAATATCAAAACGTAGGTAGCGATATCCGAAATTCAAAAACATAATAAGAATTAGAACGATCGCTCCTAAGAGGGCAATAAGAACTAATTGTTTTAAAGAGCCACGATGATATTGTGCACTGTTGAGCATTATCTTCGTGACATAAGCGATGACGACATTACCACAAGCACTTATGCAGGCTAAAAGGGCATAAAGTGCTAGCTTCTTTTTGTTAGCAAACTTTAATGACATAAATATACCTTTCTAGACCCCATCAAAGTGACTTATTTAGTCGTTTCTTCTTTGATGCAAATAATCTTATCATATTTCATATGATTATGAAATAAAAATTATAAATTCCTATGCATTTTTTCCCATTCCTCACGCAAAACTCCATATTTTACACTGTCATAATATACTCCTTGAAAATATCGTACTTTGCGAATTTGGGCTTCTTTCGTATAACCAATTTTTTCAGCGAGATGCATCATTCGTGGATTACCGGTCCATGTTGTAAGACCAATATGTTCCAATTCAGGATGTTGCTTGAAAATTTCATTCGTCCACATTTTAAGTGCCTTTGTTCCAATTCCTCCATGCCAGTATTCTGAATTGTAAATAACTATTCCAACTTCTAGCCAGCGAGTTGCTTCATCAATCCAATTTTTGGAAACCATGCCAACAGCTTTTTCATTTAAGCAAATACACTTGCAAGAATCGCTCAATAGATATTCAGCTACAGAACTTTGTTTAAAATCAGAAAAAGAGGGATAAGCATGATAATCCTTAAAATAAGGAGCATTCCATTTTGTCCACTCAGGATTTTGATTTGAAAAGCCGTTTTGCCAAATCTCATATAAGTAGTCTGAGTTAAATGATTGTAAGTTTAAAATTAAATTTTCTCGCATAATATGATCTCCAATTTATTATTGTAAAAATATAAAATTATGATAGATTAATAATAAATACAAATAAGATGAGTGTAAACAGAATTAGGTTAAAAATGAATCTAGAAATTAAACCTTATGAGCCAAAATATTTTGACGATTTGTGTTCGGTGATGGATCATGCACGAAGACAAGAACTCAAAGGTGAAAATTTAGAAGAAGTTTTTCTACCATTAAAGAATGCGCCATACTTAGATTATTTTCTATCATGTAAAATCTATTTAGCATTTGAAGATGACGTACTGGCTGGATTTGTCGGATTTCGTCCTGGAGATTTAAGCTTTGTATATATTGATCCTTCACGGCAAAGAAGAGGTATAGCTACTGCATTACTTCAAAAAGCATTAGATGAATTAGAGCGACCGATTCGATTAGATGTATTTACTCACAATAAACAAGCTAAAGCGCTATATGAAAAATTGGGCTTTAAAATAGCAAAGACGGTTATTGAAAAATGGTCGGATGAATTTCCAGTTATTTTTTCACAAGATACGATGGAATTGAGATGAATGTCTTGAAAAAGATTTTAATATCTACGGTTCATCATCCAAATGTCTTAAATGATGAATTAATTATCATAGTTAATGAACTTAAAAAAATATTTGATGATGTTTATGTAAGTGTAAGCACTGTGACTGATACACCACTTTTAGGCATTTTTAAAGAGATGCACATTAAGTATCTTTTAATACCTCCCCACGGAGCGGCAGGTGCAAGATGAAAAGTATTAGATTTTGCGTTATCTCATGAAAATAAAAATAGCATGTATTTCTACTGTAATTTTGATAAATTAATTACTGCTATTTTGAATAGGAAAAAGCAATTTATGGATTTTATTAGTAATTTGAAGTTAAAAGATGAGTATCTAATAATTGGCCGAAATAATTCAGATCTTTTAACATATCCGAATACTTGGGTTGAAACTGAAACAATCACTAATAAAGCAGCTGCCGAATAAACGAACTTGATATTTTAGCAGGATGTTGTACTTTTGGTAGCGCTGTTGGTAAAACTATCATTAAAAATTCAAGAGAGTTATTAACTGATGTCGAGTGGCCATTAATATGCAAGCAGTCCCAAATCGATATTAGATATATTGCAGTGTCCTTTTTACCTTTTGAATATCAATATAATCAAGGAAGAGACGACTATAATTGGCAGGGATATATTCCACGTTTAAAGTTGGCGTTGCAGGCTTTTAGTATATTTCAAAAGTTTACGAATATGGATATATCAATATAAATAATAATTAACATTCTGGAGGAAAATATGTGCTTGATTTGTGATCGGATTGAGATGATCAAAAAACACCAAAATAAGTTTTTCGTAAAAGAACTTAGAACTGGCTATGTGGTCTTAGGAGACAATCAACATTTTAAAGGCTACACCTTATTTCTTTATAAAAATCATGTAGATGAATTATATAAGTTAGATGAAAATGAAAAAATTAAATTTTTAGAGGAAATGTCACTAGTCGGAGAAGCTGTCTCAAAGACAGTTAGATGCGAAAAAATGAATTACGAATTATTGGGGAATGGTGATTCGCATTTGCATTGGCATTTATTTCCAAGAGTTTCAGGTGATTTAGAGAATTATGGATATCATGGGAAGGGACCTGTCTGGTGGTATCCACGTGAAAAAATGTACAGTGTTGACAATGAGTTAGGAAATGCCGAACTTGAAGAGTTAAAACAAAAATTAAGATTAGAGTTAGATAAGATGTTTTTATAAATGAGATATCATTGCTAGATTTAGGAA
>NZ_CANBCP010000074.1 GCF_947367085.1 uncultured Lactobacillus sp.
TTGCAATGAGACTTTTATATTTTTATTTAAAAAACATAAGCTTAAAATAAAAGTAACGAATGTTTACAGGAAGGGATTAAGAATGGAATATTTTAATTTAAATGACGGCTATCGTATCCCCAAAATTGGTTTTGGAACTTATAAATTAAATGGGTCAGATGGTGTTTTTGCCATCGATGAGGCCTTAAAAAACGGTTATCGTCTATTAGACAGTGCTGTAAATTATGAAAATGAAGGTTGCGTTGGACGCGCAATCAAAAACAGTGCTATTAGCCGCGATGAAATATTTGTAACTTCAAAATTACCTGGACGTGACCATAAATATCACAAAGCAATCAACCAAATTAAAGAATCACTATACTGTATGGATCTAGACTATCTCGATCTGTATCTAATTCACTGGCCAAATCCTCAAGAAGATAAATACGTCGAAGCTTGGCAAGCCTTAGTCGATGCCAAAAAATGGGGTCTAGTTAAATCAATTGGTGTTTCCAATTTTGAAAGCGAACATATTAATAAAATTTACGAAGCTAGCGGCGTATATCCAGCTGTTAATCAAGTCGAACTCCATCCTTATTGGTCGAGTCAAAAAGTACGCGAATTCGATGACGCCCATCAAATCATTACCGAAGCTTGGAGTCCTTTGCAACGCGGTGGAGATGCATTTAAAGAGCATGTTATCAGTGATTTAGCTAAAGAACATCACAAATCTCTGGCCCAAATTATTCTGCGCTGGGAAACGCAACTAAATGTTATTCCGATTCCCAAAGCTTCTTCAAGCAACCACCAATTATCTAATCTAGATATTTTCGACTTCAAATTAAGTCAAAATGAACTTGATCAAATAACCGCCTTAGACAAGATCGAAGAACGTCGATTTGATCCTAACCAACATCAGGAATTTTAAGTTATATGAAAGTTGGATCATTATGCTAAAACAAGTTAAACATGTTTCTAAAATTGCTCTTTTCTACGATTTAGTTTTTGTCTATATGATTTCAAAAACCACTGAAATCTTACATCATCTAGAACATGGCTTAGTTTCACCAACATCCTTTTTCTTTTTCGCTCTAATTGTGCTGATTTTTATTAATTCTTGGATGATTCAGACAATATTTACTAATCGCTACGGCAAAGGAAGCTGGGGAGATATCGCATTTTATATCATTGATATGATGATTGTGTTATACATGTCAAATTCTTTTGATACCAACAATCTTCGGGAAATGCGCATTTTATTTATTTCAGCTGGTTTATTATCTTTCACCCTTTGTCTGCACTACTTGATCAATTATTTTCAAGTAAGTCAGCAAATAGACAAAAAGATCTCACAAACTTATTTTGTAATTTTGCTAATTCGTGCCCTTAGCTTAATCATAGGCGGAATTTTAGATAATGATCCTGGACTAATAATTGCAATTATTGGTGTATTAATCAGTTGGCTCGCACCTATTTTGACTAAAAATGAAAGTCGTCAGCATCCTATCATCTTCAGTCACCTATTAGAGCGTTTAAATATGCTTATTGTGATTATCTTTGGCGAAACAATTATTGGTGTAGCTGAATATTTTAAGGTTGATACTTTTAATTTTTATTCTATCCTGATCTTTCTAGTTGTAGGTTTCTTATTCTTTGCCTATATGTGGCAGTTCGATCAATTATTAGATGAAAATCAACCAGATGCTAGTGGTGATTTACTAATTTATGTGCATTATTTAATTATCTTCAGTATTAGCTTAATTACAGTAGGACTTAAATTTATTAATGAAAAAGAAGCCAGTTCATATTTTGCCGTACTTTGTTTATATGCTGGCATCGGATTATTTTATTTAGGTTTAGGCTTAGCTAGTAAATATAATAAAAAGCAATTTACTATCCCAGCAAGTTTAGTCATTGCCATTACAATGATTATTTTAAGTGGATGTTTAATTTGTTTATATTGGCCGGATTTCGGTATTATTTCAACAGTTACCTGCTTAGCTACTTTTTTAAATGCCTTTATCTTAGTTCATCATTGTTTACCAGATATTAAAAAAGGAATTCTCTCATAAAACAAGAGAATTCCTTTTTTGCTACGATCTTGCCCAATCATCTAGGACATTCAAGAAAAACTTTTCTGACCAAGTCCTAATTTTTTGACCTTGATCTTTCCGCATCTTCGCCTTATTTAATTCAGCTAGGTCACTTCTAAAGAAATCACCATCACCAGTCAAAACAAAATCAGTATCTTCGTCGACTTGCTCTTGAACAAATCCGCCCAAGTTTTCAATAGCCGTCGCAAGTTCTGTTTTATCCAATGCCAAATCTCCTGTAATCACAACATTCTTATGATTAAATGGACTTCTAAAGACTTGGGTTTGGCGCACCATTTCTGGCCAAGAATGTGCTAGATCAACATTTTTGACACTTTCGTGGGCTCTAAGCATATGATCTTGCTTAAAGTGCTCATGCAAATTATCAAAAACTTCTTTAGTATCTAAACAATCATCTAAGCCGCGGTGTTCTTGAGATTGGGCAATCCCCATTCTTTGCATACAATCAATTAAACGATTATGGCGTTCATTAACATAATAGCTTCTAGCTAGGCGCAAAACATCAACATAATCATTGCTTAAGACTGGCAAATTATATTTTAAAGTCAAATCATAAACAAAGTTCAAATCAAAGTTAACATTATAGCCGACAATCACATCACTACCAATGAATTGGCGATATTCAGTAATTGCTTGATCAACAGGTTTTCCTTTTTCTTCAATACTTTTTTCGTCAATTCCATTTAAACGAGTCAAAAAAGTAGGTACTTTGTTAGAATCTGGAAACTTGACCAATTCAGAAAATGTCGCAATAGTTTCACCATGGCGCACTTTCAAAGCACCCATTTCTGTGATGCGGTTGCGATATGGACTCAACCCAGTTGTTTCAACATCAATCAAGGTATAATTTTCGGGAAAACCTGGCTTTTCCATACCCTTAGCACGGATTTTTTCTTGAGCTCCGGGAATATTTAAGATTCCTTGAATAATTGAAATACTCATACTTATCCCTTCAATTCATCTATTACATTTTCAATCGAAGTATTTAACCCAATACTTGTCTTTTGTAAATCATCTGGCAAATCTTCTTGAGCCAAGTCAGCTGCGATATAGCGCCATGTTGGATGTTCACGCGTCATACTAATCATTGGATCAAGCAATTGGGGACTTGTCGGATCCACGCCCAATTCTAACACCACTACTTTTTTATCCTGATTCTGAGTTAAAAACCAGCGAAAACGGGTATTAGCATCTTGATCCGGATAAAAATGAGCATTTAGCGGCATGTGTAATTCCATTGGCGAATTACAATCTTCACATTTCGGAACACTGCCGTGTCCTTCGCTATAGGCTGTCACTACTTCTAAATCAGAACGTGTACCGTGGTTTAAACCGCTTGAGCATTGCATCTGAGTCCAATCACCAAAAACATCAAAAATTCTTCTTGGTTCAAAGCCGGCCTTTTCAAAAAAATGACCATAGCTACTTGTAGCAATAAAGTAGTCTTTTCCATCTAATAAGGCCTTTAGCTTCTTCATTGCATCCGTTGGCTCATAATCTAAGCTATATTCTTGAATTAACTTGCTCCAAAATTGCCATTGTTCATCCCAAGAATCAAATTTCTTATCTAAGGCATCCGCAATTGTATGCACCTTATATTTTTCGGCTACATCACGATATTCAATATCAAAAGTAGTGTCATCAAGCATATCTAGCCCTTCCATAATTGAAAAACCATTACCTGCGGTGACAATAATATTATCTGCATCTTTTAGCCATGTCTGGGCTTGCTCAATCTGTGTCATTTTTTACCTCGATTTTGAGAATAACCAGTTAATAAAACTTTACCACTAATATATTCTCCTAAAAAAATATCATCAATTCCATTATAACCAGCATCTTGCACTTGTTGTTCAAGCCAAGCTTGTGATTTGTGAATTAATTCCAAAACATCATTATTTACTTGCCCATCGCTAATAATGGGAAAACGAATATTGGATTCATCATTTTCAATTACGGTCAGCTGTCCATTTTGTTCAAAAATACAGTTCTTTACTTTTTCTACACTGTAAATTCCCTTGCTGCGAAGTTTAAACATCAATTCATTAGCTGAAATTCCAGCCCGCATGCAGTTTCCTACGAGGACTTTACCATTTTTGATCACCTGAACAGGTTTTCCATCAATTAAATTTCTGACCCAGTTATTATGTTCGCGGGTAAATTTCAAAATAAATACCACCAGCGTCCAAATAATCAATACCAGTAAAAACTGCAAGATTGTAATTGCCGGATTATAAATCAACCCGCCAATGATCCCACCAAGAACGTAGTTTTGCAATTGATCTAAGGCAGTAGTTGGGGCTAAGTTACTTTTTCCAAATAAATTGATCTGAATGATCAAGGTCAGCATCCCTAAGGCGAATTTAATAAAAAGTTCTGTGTAATCTAGTTGCATTATTTTTTAACCTCAACTTTATGATCAATAACATGGGCGCGAGTAAGCGTATAAGAATTGTTATCATCATTTAAATTCAATTGATAGTCAATATTTTTAGAATCAATTCTGACAATCATGCCATCGACTAAAGTTGTTGAATTGGCCATCACATCAGATTGCTTGACATTTTCATCGCGCGCAATTGATTTTAAAAATGGAACTATTTGTGTGGTCTGCGACTTTTGAGCACTTAGCTTTTGATAACGCTCATATTGAGTACCCGCAAATAATAGTAAGAACAACAGCGCAATAATTCCTAAATCTCGATAACGCGTCGCAAATCTATTTCTCAAATATAAAAAGACGAAGATAATCATTGCGACTGCTGCAACTAACATTAAGACATAGAGAGTCGTCTTATCACTATTTTGATTATTTTGAATATAGTCAATTGTATAAAAAGTCATGATTAATACTTTCTTTTTAATGGTGTTTGATCACGATTATCGTTCATTTCAAGATGAGTTTGAATAATAGTAGTTAAAGCTTTGGTAAGTAATGCCATACTTTCAACAGTTACATATTCATAAGGTCCATGAAAGTTAGCACCACCATTGAATAAGTTTGGCGTAGGGATTCCTTTTTCAGAAATAAAATCACCATCAGTACCACCTCTAAATGGAATCACTTTCGTTTTTAGACCTATTTTTTCGTAAGCATGACGAACTAAGTTGACCACATAGGGATGTTTTTTGATTAAGTCACCAGGACTATGGTATTGATCATGCATTTGTAATTCAACACGATCTGCGCCGTATTTTTGATTTAGTCTATCCACAATATTTTGCACAAGTTGCTTTTTATCATTAAAGCCGTCGGTATCAAAATCACGGATAATCAAACTAATTTGAGCGTGATCTACGTTGCCATTGTTTGATAAGACCATAAAATATCCATCGAAGTCTTTACTGTTTTCAGGAACTTGACTAGCAGGCAAGTTTTGGATAAATTCACTCGCCATCAGTGCTGCATTAACCATTAAATGGTAAGCTTCACCAGGATGAACGACTGTGCCGTGAAAAGTGATTTTAGCTGCTGCTGCGTTAAAAGTTTCAAAAGCAATATCGCCAGGATCGCCATTATCCAAAGTGTAGGCAAATTCTACCGGAAAACGGCGAGTATCAAAGCGAGCAGCTCCTTTTCCGATCTCTTCATCTGGCCCAAAAGCTACCCAAATTTCTCCATGTTTAATTTCAGGATTATCTACTAAATATTTGAGCATCCCAAGTAATCCGGCAATCCCCGCTTTATCATCTGCACCTAAGAGAGTGTCACCAGAAGCAGTTATCAAGGTTTCGCCGATATGTTTATTCAAACTAGGAAATTGCTTTGCGGACAAAGTTAACCCATGACCTAATTCAATATCTTGCCCATCATAATTATTGTGCACCTGTGGCACAACGTTTTCGCTATTAAAATCAGCTGTATCAACATGTGCAACAAAGCCGATAGGGCTCACTTTTTTATCAGTATTAGCAGGTAATTTCCCTACCGTATAAGCGTCTTTATCACTGTAAGTAATATCTGTTAAGCCTAAGTCTTTTAGTTCTTGAGCAATCTTATTAAGCAAGACTACTTGCCCACTACTTGTTGGAACCTCATTACTATCATCAAAAGAGCGCGTGTTCATCTTACAATATTCAACGAATTTTTCTTGAATATAATTATTATCCACAGTCTTCATCAAATCACCTCATCTATATTAGTTAATATTTTAAGGAAACTAGATAGCGTGTCAAATTCACAAATATTCGGAAGCCCCAGTTTCGGCATCTAATTCATCAGTTTCGCGAAAGTTTTTACCATTATGATTAGACTGGTCATCAACTAACTTTTGTCCCGTTTGCTTTAAATAATAATCCACAAGTGGAAAAACATCTTGAATCTGTCGCAGCATTCCCACCAAGTTATGGTCTTTATCCACCACTTTTTCATAGTGATCCACATAAAAGCGGTGCAAGCTATTATTTTCAGCTGGAAAATCCACAGTTTTTGCACCAGTTTGAATTTGGGTCCATGCTTTTTGCGCATTTTCAATTTGTAATTCGTCAAAAGTTCTCCCAAGCTCTTGAGGATAGTAATTCATATCGGCAGGTTGTTTATAATATTGAAGTCTTTTATCACAATCAAAGAAAAAAATTTCGCCCCTAAAGCTCGATAGCATTGCACTTAACTGATGAGTTGTAAGTTTGCCTGCATTTAAGTCAATCTCCATTGTTTGCATCCTTTCTATTATATTTGCTCTGTTAATTATAAATTATACACAAAAACATGCACTTACTTTCTTTAAG
>NZ_CANBCP010000075.1 GCF_947367085.1 uncultured Lactobacillus sp.
ATCTAATCTTTGTTTTTTATTTAATTTTGACATAGTAAAAGCCGTAAAAGTGTCTAACTTTTACGGCTCACTTCAATTCGAAATTCGAACTATGATCTTTTTAAGCTTGACTGAGCTAAGATTAGACTAATTTAGCATATTGTGCTTGAACCCATTGGTTATCATTACCAATTCTGTACATTAAGCGACCATTAATTGTCTTTTGTTCAAAGACCTTCCAGCGAGTATTAGTCTTGATATATCCTGTCAATTTTCCTTTTGAATTCCATAAAGCCACTTTGTAATTCTTATTGTTATGTAATACAGGAACGTAAACAACTTTATTTAACTTCTTAGCATCACTATTTTGAGATAATTTTAAGAAATCTGCTGGAACCCATTGAGCTTGACTACCAAGACGGTAATACAACTTACCATTAACTTCTTTCTTAGCAAATATTCTCCAACTTGTATTAGTTGAAATATATTTACCAGTCAGATGACCATTTTGGTCTCTTAAGGCAATCTTCCAATTTGGATTATTATGGATTACTGGAGCAAATCCTACAGCATTCATCAAAATTTCTTTACCATCATCTCTACTTGCAGTCACACCACTATTTGACTTAGGAGTATCTAGATTGGTATTAGATTCATTTGAGCCAGTTGAAGTATTTGGCTTACTGTTTTCTGGTTTTGATGGTTTGTTATTGTTATTTGGCTTATTTGAATCAGTAGGTTTTGATGGATCATTAGGTTGCTTGTCAGGCTTTGATGGTTTATTAGAATCATCTTTTGGAGGATTGGTTGGATTTACTGGTTTATTTGGTTTTTGATCTTTAGAACCATCATCAGCATTGCCTTGATGTACTGGAGGTAATACCGGTTGAGCCTGTTTTTCGCTTAGACCCTCTCTTGCTGCAACGAGAACTTTCTTAGCATTTTGTAAATCAGTTAATTGAGCTTTTTCATTTGCTAAGATTTCACTAGCCGCTTTCAAAGCTTTAGCTAAGGCAGCCTTTGACTCATCAGTATATTTACTTAAATCTAATTTCTTGTCCTTTTCAACTTCAAGCTTAAGATCCTCTTTAGCTTTAACTAAGTTAGGATCTTGAACTGGAGGAGTAGGAACAACCGCCTTTTCACTCAAAGCCTTTTTAGCAGCATCTAAAGCATCACTAACTTTTTGAACTACATCCGCAGTAGCTTGATCATCAGCTAACACAGATTTAGCTAGGTCTAAAACGCTGTTTAATACTTTTTGTGAATCATCAGTATATTTAGATAAATCAAGTTTTTCAACTTCTGCGACTTTGGCCTTTAAAGCATCTTTTGCTTGTACAACACTAGGATCTAAAGCAGGTTTTTCAACTAAGGATTGTTGTGCTTGGGATAATTGCTTTGAAGCTTGTTCAACATCAGTTAAGCTAGCATTTGCGTTATCTAAAACAGTATTTACTACGGCAATTGCTTTGCTTAAGTTTTGGACAGAGTCAGGAGTAAACTTACTTACATCAAGTTGGCTCGCCTTTTGAGCTTGTTGTCTTAAAGCGTCTTTTGCTTGTTTAAGTGCTTGTTCTTGCTTAGCTTTATCGTCTTGATCTTTGTTAGGTTTCTCTGATTGAGGCTTTTGAGCTAATGCTTTAATTGCATCTTCTAGAGTTTGAAGCGCATTTTGAACATCTTTTAAGCTAGCATCCTTATTGCGCAATACTTCAGCTGCTTTTTGACGAGCTTGCGCTAGAACTTGAGCACTTTCGTGAGTATACTTACCAGACTTACCTAATTCTCTAGCTTCATTCAACTTGTTTCTCAAGTCTTTTTTAGCTTGGGCCAATTCCTTGGCATTATCATCACTATCGGTAGTTTGCTTAACTTGGGTTACATCATAAGTAGTTACTTTAGATTCATTACCATATTTATCTACAGTCTTGAAGTAAACCTTACCATTTTCTTTAACAGTTAAGCCTTTTTGGCCCAGATCTTGGAAAGTCTTATTATCTAAACTATAAACTACATGCGCATCTTCTTCATTAGTGCTTGCAGTTAAGTTTACAGACTTGTTGTCATTAGCTACAGTTGCAGTAACTGCTGGAGCAGCTAATTCTTGAGCTTTCTTATAGTAAACTACTAAAGTTTGAACTCCGGTGGAGTTATCATTGTCATCAGTTCCTTCAACGTTAAAGGTATTCTTACCTTCCTTGAGATCTACTTCACATTCAAATTTCTTCTTGAAATCTTTATTTGAATTGTAATCAACGTCAGCATAAGAAGCTGCGACGTTATTGCCGTTAACATTCAAGTTGTAGTATGCATAGTCATCAGCAAATTCACCACTAATAGTGTACTTATCTTTATTAGTGTAAATAGGCTTATAGCTACCATCTTCAAGTTTTTCCGCATCTAAAGTTAAGCTTGGATGATTTGCATCAACATAGAAAGTTAATCTTTCTTGAACCACTTGAGCTACAGTTGTGTCCCCAATTAACACTGGGAAGACCTTAGATCCGTGTTTTCCAAGATCAAGTTTGATAGTAAATGAACCGTCAGCCTTAACTTGAACATTCTTACCACCAATATTTAAAGTAGTAGTTGGACGTTTAACTTTACCAGTTAAAGTTAACACTCCGTCCTTAGCATCATAGTTTGCAGTCTTATCATTTACTGACATGGTACCAAATTTCACACCATCATCAAAAGTTACATCTGAGGATGAAACAGTTGTCTGACCACGATTACTTGATTTAACAACTTGTTTAACTGACGACTTGTTACCATCCTTATCAGCTACGATAACTTCAATTTCATTTTCACCAAATTCTACTGGGACATCAGCGCTAAAGGTATGATCAGCATTTAAAGTTGCTTTAATTGTCTTACCACCAGCTTTAACAGTTACTGAAGAAGCATCTTCACTAGTCTTACCAGAAACTGTTACTGTATCTTCAGAAGTTTGAGCTAATTGTGGATCTTTTTCATCACTAGCAGTATAAGTTTGTTCACCGTCTACGCTCAAGCTCTCAACTTTTGCGGCAAGAACACTCACTTTAATTTGCTTAGAAGCAACTAAAGAATCATCATCTTTACTATCATCACTATAGAATTTAATTGTAGTAGTGTAGTCAGCTTCTTGTACTGGCAATAAAGCAGTGAAATCTCCCGTTTCTTCATCTCGCTTCACTGGCAAATCATGTTCTTTACCTTGACTATCGGTGTAAGTTGCATATAGATCACCTGGATAGTTACCAGCCATTTGATATACACCATCAACAGAATCATAGCCTTTAGTTCTTGAAGTGATCTTGCCAGTAAGACCACCATTAGTGAATACCAAACCAAATTCAGTAGCTCCTGGCTTTTGACTATATCCTGAATTTGTGCCTGCATTAGTAGCATTATCAAATACGGCTAAAGAAATGCTATTTCTTCCGGCGCCAAGTTTTGCTACTTGACTATCACTCAACGGAATTTCTAGTACAGAAAAGCCGTCTTTAGTTTCGCTAACCTTATTGTAAGAAACACCATTGGCAACGACGCCGTTAACTGCAGTATTAGCAGAACCATCTAAACCAGACAATTCATCTTTTGCTTCAACTTTAATGAAGTATTGACGCTTTTTGCCACTTGCATCTTTTTTAGAAATAAGCTTTGGAGTTTTAACTTCGGGTGCCTTACTATCAACAATCATATTGATATCGTAATGTTGAACAGTTTGCGTTCCATCAACAGTACCTTCGATACGGTAAACATATTTTCCATCGACAACTGTTTCAGTTTTATTAGTTTGTTGGTTGAAGTAAGTTCCATCCCAAGCTGGAGCGTAAGAAAACTTAGAATATCTTTGACCATTTGCATACCAATATGACTTAGTTACATTATTTAAAGTAGCCAAAGTATTGATTACATGTCCATCTTTATCTAAAATTTGAGCCTTAACATTTTTAGCATTTCTGAATAAGAAATATTGTGGTTTAAGCCAAGTTACTGAGGCATTAGGATCAGTAGAAAATGCAAGTGCATCTTCATCAATTTGATAATTGCCATTTTCATCTTTAGTTAATCCCGCAATTCCTTGAGACTTCTTATCATTACCTGCAGTCACAATAGTTCCCAAGTTGTTATTAGCAGGATCAAAAGTTACCCCATTTAATTTATCAAAGATTTGTGGTTGACCCCAATCACCGTAAAAGCCCATATATGGAATCGATAATGTTGAACTATCTGAAGCTTTGAAAGTCAAGAATCCTTCAACATATTGATTTGCAGCAAAGTTTTCAGGCAGATTTAAAGTTAAAGATACTTGTTTGGTTGAATTAGCTGGAACAACTATCTTGCCATTTGTTTCAACTGATGCGCCTTCAATTTTCTTTTCATATAAAGTTGATGAATCATCCTTAGCGGAAGTATATACATCAGCAAATTTGCCATTTTCTTGTAAAGTATAAGTTAAAGCTTTATTGGTCCTGTTAGTGAACTTCAAAGTAAATTGATGCTTTGAATCAGTAAAGTCTCTTAATTCAACACCTGGATAATCATTACCAGCTGATACAGTAGATGGATTATTGTGTAAAGCATTAATTGCTGCTTCGACGTTAACTAATCCAGCACCTTGACGACGTGGAGATTCAATTACAGAGTCATGTGTTACATCTGGAACAATAGTAGCCGTGTTCATTTCAAGGGTCTTGATAAAGGTAGTTCTTTCGACTGCGGACATCTTTTGGTAAAGATCATAGAACTTATTAGATTTATCATTCATTGCTTGAATTAATAATGCCTGAGAACCTGCGATAAATGGAGATGCCATGGAAGTTCCTGACATATTTACGTAGCTATTATTATTTTGAAGTGACCAAATATTTCCACCAGGTGCAGTAATATCTGGCTTAAAGGCTAAGTTTGAAGCAGGACCATATGAAGTAAAGTCGGACATTAAATCTTTTTCACGAGCAACATTATTAAGAGGTTGAACTGCAATACTTACTTGAAGTGCTTGTTCAGGGTGTTTTTCAATGTATTCAACTAACTTATTACCAGCTTCAGTAGACAAACCGACCGTTGGAAAACCTGCATTATACAGAACTCCAGAAAGTGGTGCGTTTCCTCCAGCATTATTAACGATAATTAAGCCGCTTGCTCCAGCTGCCTGAGCATTAGTTTGCTTATCAGTAAAGGCAATTTGACCTCTAGCAACAACAGCGATTTTGCCTTTAACGTCACTAGTATATTGGTCTGAAGTTCCGACGCCTAACTTACCTGATTTATCTTTAACAAGATAGAAGTTTTTATTATTAAATGCTGATAAGTCAGTTCCATCAGAAACTTGAGTAACTTCTGGTCCTAAGAGAGTCTTACCATCTGCACTAATTGTGATTCCGCTAGTAGTAACGTTCACGTTTTCAGCAGATGCAACTGTTGTTGCACTTCTACTTGTGCCAGGACTGCCGACAGTTTCCATATCAGGATTGCCGAAGTAGTCTTTATTATTTCCTTCTTTGTCAGAAGTAGAAGTTCCTGAGTTACCTGCAGAAATAACTGCAGATGTTCCACTTTTAACTGCTTTTTCTACAGCTGCTATTTCAGGATCATCTTCTGTTTGTTGCCCAGAAACAGATCCTAAAGACATGTTTAAAACATCAGCTCCTAATTTTGCGGAGTCATCAATAGCACCAATGACACTAGTTGAATCAGTTGTAGAAGAACTATCTGAGTTAGAAAAAGCCTTCATGGCAAGCAATTGCGCTTCTGGTGCAACCCCAACAACAGACTTTGCAGGATCTTTTCCAGTTCCGTTAGCAGCCACAATTCCTGCAACGTGCATACCATGTTGTTCTTTACCATCATCAGTAATGATATCGTTATTATCAGAATAGTTATGACCAAATGGCACTTTGCTGGTGAAATAACGACCATATCCACTGTTTTTAGTAAAGTCGTTAACATCTTTTGCCGTCAATTTAACTTTAGATTCATCACTAAGTCTTAAATCCTTATGATTAGGGTCAATACCAGTATCGATAATTGATACAACAGTTCCTTGTCCCTTATACTTATAATTTGACCAAACAGTTGATACGTTAGCCATATTATCAGCAGAAGCATCAGTAGCAAAGTAAACTTTGGCCAAAGTTACTGACTTAACTCCAGGAATTTTTCTGAGCTTTTGAATATCTTTAACTTTAACTTTGGTAGAGAAACCGTTAACTACATAACCGTAACTTTTCCCAATAGCTTGATTAGTAATAGCTTGAACTTGATTCTTAATTGATTGTTGAGAATCAATTACTCGATTAGTTGCTTGTTCAATTTCAGCGGTACTTGCAGTTTGAGGATTAATTGATCCATTTTCTGAAGCAGGCGACGCAGACAATTGAACAATAACTTCAACATAAACATCTTTTTGTTCTTGAGGTGTTAATTGTTCAAATTTTACCCCGTTTGCTGCTAGTTGTGCCTCGATTGCTTTTGAAGTCAATCCGGTAGTTGTATTAGCAAGTGCGCTTTTAGAAGCAGCAGTTTTTGACTTTGAAGTTTGGCTATCAATTGTAGCTTTAACCTGTTGCTCTAAACTTGGAAAAACTTGAGCACTTGCTAAGACAGCAACACTCAGCAAGAGACTAGCATATTTTCTACTCTTTTTCTTCATTGATAAACCTCCTATAAAGAGTTTGATAAAAGCTGTTACTTAATCGATGAGTTAAAATTAATATAAACTTTTAATTAATTTTAATTAAGTATTATACTTACTCAATTAATTTGTACAACCG
>NZ_CANBCP010000076.1 GCF_947367085.1 uncultured Lactobacillus sp.
ACTGTTTCACCTTGGTTTAACATGGGACGCAGACGCGAAGGCTTGAAAGAAATTAAGAAGTAAAATTATATTGAATATTATTTTGATTAAAAAAGATTGATTCGAAATTTAAAGAATCAATCTTTTTGTTTACTTTGAATTTTTATCTGAGTTCAATTATCAATCTTTAACTACATATTTTTGAATAGCCTTTTCAATACCGTCTACATTATTACTAGTAGTTACATAATCGGCTATTTCTAATAATCTAGGAGTAGAGGCTTCCATGGCAATACCAATTCCAGCAAAATCTATCATCGGAATATCATTGTCAGCATTTCCAATAGCCATTATTTCATTATCTTTTAAACCAAGATACTGTGCTAATTTTCGTAAAGCCCAGCCCTTGTCGACGTTTGGAGCTGCAAAGTCTAAATATTCGGGCTCTGAGCGAATGAGATTGAGTTTTTCTTTGATGACTTTTGGAATAGTATTTTGAATTTTATCTAATTTTTCTTTGGTTGAGACAGCCATTATTTTTAACATAGCTGGTTTTTTAGGAATTTCAATTAAATCGTGTAAAGTAGTTACTTTCATTTGTAATTTGTTTTTCCAGGATTCATGAGCGCCATCTATAGGAATACACGTACTAGTGGTATATAAAGTATCTTGAGTTTCTAATTGATTATATAGATTGATATTGTCAGCCCACAGTTCAAAGTCTACAAAAGTTTGAAAATTAAAAGTGGCTTCTTGAATAACTTTACCATTAGTATCTTCGATTATTGAACCATTAAATGTAATTACATATTGCTTGGAAGAATTATTTAACCCTAATTCCTCTAAAAAAGGTTTAACACTTACCAATGGACGTCCAGTAGTTAGAACAACTTTAACGTCTTCATTTCTAATATGTTTTAATACCTTAATTGAATTTGGCAATATTTTCCCTTCATCATTTAACAACGTGCCATCTAAGTCAATTGCTACTAATTTAATTCCCATAATTTTCAACCTCTATTTGAGTTTCTCAATTTTGATATCTGGAACTAATTCTTCGAAAATCTTTTTATCAATAAAGCCAGTTTTAATGTTCATCGCATTAGCAGTACCAGCTGCACAGGCATATTGAATAGTTTTTGTAATATCAGAATTTTTGTCAAGCGCAGATAAAATGCCTCCAACCATAGAATCTCCAGATCCCTCTGAATTAACTGCTTCAACTGGTTTTTGAATAGCATAATAATAATTATTATGATACTTAACCAAACATCCCTTAGCTCCCAGAGATACAAAAATTATTGGTACAGCGTTTAACTTAGTATTTTTTTCAATATAGTGCATAAGTTCCAAAGGATCAGTCACTACAGGTTTATTAAGATACTCAGCAATTTCATGTTCATTGGGCTTAATAATGTCAGGTAGGATATCGGTGTCTAAAATCTGGTTTAATATATTCCCAGATGTATCTAGAATAATATAACAATTAGGCTTTGTTTTTCGTATTAATTGAATTAGTTCTAAATAGTATTGATAACTGCATCCCTTCGGCAATGAGCCATTTAGTGATATCGCAGTGATTTTTTTGTTTATTAAAAGTTTTTTTAGATCGATCATTAATTCTTCATAGTAGTGTGGATCAATGGCAAGCCCATTTTCGTTTATTTCTGTTTTAGTACCTTGATCATCGATAATCTGTAAACAATTTCTAGTTTCTTTTTTTGTATTGATAAATAAGGTTTCATATAAGTCTTGCTTTGCTTCATGTTCTATAAATTTTCCATTTTCACCACCAATAAAACCAGAAACAATAGTTTTACTTCCCAGAAGTGATGAAACTCTTCCTGCATTAAATCCCTTTCCGCCAACCATGTGTTTTTTGAGATCTACTCGATTTAAACTACCAGGTTTTAATTTGTTTATATGATAAAGGCGATCCACTGAAGGATTAATTGTAATTGTAATAATCATTTTTACCAAACCTCAGTATATTGTGAATATTCTTTATGTGTCTTGGAATTAATATCATCATCAGTTACCAAGCCATCAAAAGTATTTAAATTTCTAAAAGTAATCATATCTGATCTGCCTAATTTAGTAT
Organism: uncultured Lactobacillus sp.; assembly: GCF_947367085.1. GTDB lineage: Bacteria > Bacillota > Bacilli > Lactobacillales > Lactobacillaceae > Lactobacillus. The sequence goes on from NZ_CANBCP010000076.1 coordinate 2,081, forward strand.
GATCTGCGATAATTAATGCTTTATTAGCATGATTGATGGCTACATTTTGAATTCTTCCTTCATCTTCACTACTAGTGGTTACATTATTATCCTTAATTCCATTAGTAGAGCAGAGAGCATAATCCAAATTGAGTCCATCAAAAGTTCTTTCCGCAATTTGACCTAAAAACTCACCAGTATTTTTATGAAGTTCGCCACCTGTTGATAATACACGGCACTCACTAGTTGCGAGTTTGGTAAATGAAATGAAACTATTAGTAACAAAAGTTAAATTCTTCTTCACAAGGTAAGGTACTGCATATAAAAGAGTAGTTCCTGCGCCTAAGAAAACAGTTGAATTATCATCTATGATATCTGCTAGTTTTTGCCCAATTTGTTTTTTTAAATCAATATTTATTTTTAATTTTTGGGAAGTAGAGAATTCTACTGTCATAACGTTATTTATTGGTTTTGCGCCACCAAATGTTTTTATTAACTTATGCTCTTTGTCTAACTCATTAATATCTCTCCTAATAGTCATTGGAGTAACACCAATTTGTTCCGCAAGGGAAGTAGAGGTCATAAAGCCTGTTCTATTAAGCAATAAGATAATTTGATTTTGACGCTCTTTCTTTTTCGCTGTCATATTATCATCTCTTTTTCTTTTTTTAAAAAGCAATTTAAGTATAGTGGATTTAATAAAAATGTTCAAGATCAAACATTTTTATGTTTTTGTTAAAACTTTTATTGACTTTTTTTTTTTTTTTTTTGTACAGTGTAAGCGTAAACAAAAACAAAATTAAATTTACGAATGAGGTGAGAGAAAATGCAAGATATGTTTAATAGCAATTTAATTGATTTAAATACTTCTGTTTCAGATGAACAAGAGTTATTTGATTTAGTTGGAATGCGTGCTATTGAAAAAGGATTTGCTAATTTAGGTTATATTTCTGGATTGGAAAAACGTGAACTTTCATATCCAACTGGATTAACTTTTCCCGATATGCCGATAGCATTACCGCACGTTGATCCTAAATATATTAAGAAGCCATTTATCTATGTTGCAAGAAATAACAGACCTATTGATGTTAAGCAAATGGGAGATTCCGCTAAAATGAGGACTTCAAATTTCTTATTCTTAGGTTTAAAAGATGGAGCTAAGCAGCCAGAACTGTTAGCAGAGATCATGGCTGCTTTTCAAAATCAAGATTTTGTAAGCGCTTTTCTTGAAACTGATAATGTCGAGGAAATGTACAAATTGCTCTCAAATAAATTTATAAAGTAAAAATATAATCATATTAGTTTAGTGGAGGTATATATAATGAAAACTATTTTAGTTTGTTGTGGGTCTGGAGTTGCAACTTCACCCCAAGTGTCACAAAAAATTAATGATTATTTAGCTGATCAAGGATTAGACAGTAAAGCGAAAGCTATTCCTAAACCAATCGAAACAGCACCATCTACAGTAGCAAATGATCCAAGTATTATTTGTTATATAGGAATTGCAGCCCCAGATGATGCCTTAAAGGAAACGTTGGATCAATATCATGTAAATCACGAGCTTACGGGTCTTCCTTGGTTAACAGGTATGGGAGAAGGTGAAGCTAACGAAAAGATAAAAGAAATGGTAGAAAACAGTTAGCTTCGAAAAAATAATCTCTCGAAAGAAGGAGTTGAAAGTATATGGATTGGAATAATATTGTACAAGCTATTTTGGGTGTGGGATCGCAAGTTTTAATTCCCATTTTAATTATTATTTTGGGCTTGATATTTGGAATGAAGCCTTCCAAGGCGATTCTCTCTGGTTTGTACTTAGCTACGGGTTTTATCGGTATGTCAATGGCTATCAATCAATTAACAACTGCTGTGAGTCCGGCCGCAAAAGCATTGGCGACTCATACGAGTATTAATTTACCAGCCGTTGATTTTGGTTGGCCTGGTGCTGCAGCTATTACTTGGGCTTGGCCAATGGCCTTTGTATTTTTTGCAGTTGAAATTATTATCAATTTGGGAATGCTGTTAGCTAACCTAACCAAGACTCTAAATGCTGATATGTGGAACGTATGGGGAATTGCTCTTACTGCTTACATGGTTTACAGCATTTCAGGGTCATTACCTTGGGCTTTTGTAGCCGCAGGCATTCAAATCATCATTAGTTTGAAATTAGGAGATATGTGGGCTGAAGAAATTAAAACCGATTTCGGTCTAGTAGGAGTTACTACCACTCACATTGAAGCCTTTACAGCTACCATTATGTTCCCTGTTAATTGGGTCATGAACTATATTCCTGTATTTAATAAAAGATGGGACGCAAGAGACCTAAAGAAAAAGATTGGTATCTTGTCAGAGCCTGTTGTTATGGGTGCAATTATTGGATTGATTTTGGCATTAGCTGGTCGCTATAGTGTCGGGGATGCTCTTAATTTAGCTGTAACTGTTGGTGCGGTAATGGCTATCTTTCCACCGATGGCTAAGTTCTTTATGGATGCTTTAACACCATTTGGTACAACTATGAGTAACTTTATGAAGAAGCATGTTAAAGGACGTGAGTTTGTAATTGGACTTGATTGGCCGATTTTGGGTCAATCTACTGAACTTTGGGTAACTATGGTGTTGATGATTCCTATTTCTATCATCTATGCTGCAATATTACCAGGTAATAAAGTATTGCCAATCGCTGGTGTTATTAACTACTGTATTGGGGTCGGCGGTTTATTGCTTACTGGTGGAAACTTGTTAAGGATGATCGTCTTAGGCATTATTTATGAACCATTATTCTTATATGGAGCAACTTACTTTTCTGGTGTATTTACCAAGTTGGCAACTTCTACTGGAGCTGCTAAAGTTCCAAAGGGTTCAGAAGTTACCTGGTCATCCATTGAAGCTCCCGATTTGAGATTCTTAATGGCTCAAGCTGGTCGATTAAATTGGATAGCTATTGTGGGTTTGATTGTACTGTTAGTATTGTTTGTCCTTCTTTACCAATACATGAAGAAAAATCCATTGCCAGGTAAACGTTATGAAAAACTAGAAAAGAAGACTTCCACACCTGCAGGTGCAGCTAAATAATTTGAGAGGTAAGATACAATGCATAAAATATTAAGCACAAAATCTTTTTGGACGTTTGTCTGTTTTGTTGCATTCTTCATTTTTACAACTTCCTTAATTACAAAATTGTGGTGGCTTAATATATTTACAATGATTTTAGGTCTACTATTTAAATATTTTGGAGATGCAATATGTTTTCCTGAAAGAGCCAAACTAAAACGTGTACGTGAAGAAAAAATGCAATCTTACCTAGATAAACGTCAAGAAATGAATAGTAATTATGTGCGCAATAAGCGCAATAGAAAGTAAGGTAAGTATGATAATTCCAAAAGGTAGAATTCCGTTTGAATTTGAACGTGAAGATTTAGCTAAAGTTGTTAGATTAGTGATGGAACGTAGAGATACTACCGTAGTAGGCGGTAATATTTCAATTAGAGTTACAGATGATACAGGTAAAGATTATCTGGTGATGACCCCTACTATGATGTAAGAAGCTTATTTAGGCCATTTAAACGCTGATCAAATTTTAGTAATTGATCCTGAAACTCGAAAAATTATTTCTGGGACTGGTCATTTAACTAGAGAAATTAATATGCACGAAGCTATATATGCTACCTCACCAGATATTAAATGTGTATTTCATGCACATGCTGATCAAGCAATGTTTTGGGCTACAACGGGTTTAAATATGCCAAATATAACTGAAGCTACACAAAAATTGAAAGAAATTAAAACTTGTCAATGGCATCCAATGTGTACTGAAGATTTAGCTCAATATATGAAAAAAGAAGTTGAGAAACGACTCGAAAAAGGACGGATTAGAAATGCATTTTTATTAAATAGTCATGGTGTCCTGTTTACCAATGGTGGTAAGGATATGGATCCATTAACTGCATTACACGGATCTTTAGCTGATGTTGATACTGTTGAGTGGAATGCTAAAATTGCATATAAACAAACTGTACTCCAAATGAACGGTATGCTTGATGGATATTATGGTGAAGATACCAAGATTGGTACTTGGGATGAAGTAAAAGCCGGAAAATGTCTCTATAATACGCATATGTTAGAAAATAAAAATGGAGACTAACAGTATATAACCTATTAAATTCTATTTTTCTCCCCCTCATTGGTTTTACAATAAAAAAATCTGGTTAACCATTTCCTCTACAAAGTTAACCAGATTATAAAAATATTTAAGAAACCTAATTAGTTTCAAGTACATTATATCAAACCGGAAATGAATTCCCATTCATTAGACTAACTTTCAAAGATAGATTCTAGGAAGGTTAGTCTTTTTTTGTTTAAGGCATTCACTGTTTCACCTTGGTTTAACATGGGACGCAGACGCGAAGGCTTGAAAGAAATTAAGAAGTAAAATCAATAGCTATGAAAAAACATGCACTAACTTAAAGAAAGTAAGTGCTTAC
>NZ_CANBCP010000077.1 GCF_947367085.1 uncultured Lactobacillus sp.
GAAGAGGATAATATGAGAATCAAAACTTTACCAGATGTTTTTATTAATGCGCTGCCGGTATTAAAAAAGATTAATGCGGCCGGTTTTGAAGCTTACTTTGTTGGCGGTTGTGTAAGAGACCTGCTTTTGAATCGTCATATTCATGATGTTGATATTGCAACGAGCGCGTATCCAATGGAAATTAAAGAAATTTTTGATAAAACGATTGATACTGGAATAAAACACGGTACAGTTACAGTTTTATATGAAAATGACAGTTATGAGATAACTACTTTTAGAACTGAATCAGGTTACCAAGATTTCCGTCGTCCGGATCATGTAACTTTTGTACAGAACCTTAGTGAGGATCTAAAACGTAGAGATTTTACAATCAATGCTTTGGCAATGGATGTTGATGGCAATGTGATAGATCATTTTGATGGTTTAAAAGATCTCAATTTAAAGCTCATTAAAGCTGTTGGAAAGGCTGAAAATCGTTTCCATGAAGATGCTTTAAGAATGATGCGAGCTGTTCGATTTATGAGTCAATTGCAATTTACTTTAGAAACTGAAACTGAGAAAGCTATCAGTGATAATCACGAACTTCTCTCCAAAATTTCAGTTGAAAGAATTCGAGATGAATTTGTAAAAATGGGTCTCGGAAATGGTAGTCAAACAGCATTTCAAGTTTTCTTAGACACAGGGCTATCTGAAGAAGTTCCTTGTTTTGCGGGCAAAAAAGAAGCACTATCTATTTTTCCAAAGTTAAATTTTGCCCCAACTACAGAAGCTAATTTTTGGGCAGTAATGATTATTTTATTGAAAATTCCAACTAAGAAGATTGCTCATTTTATGAGAAAATGGAAAAATTCAAATGCAATGGAAAAGCAAGTTGCTGAAATTGTCGATTTCTTTGATTTAGTAAGTGCTAAAGACCCAAGTAACTTTGATCTATTTAATTCTAATTTAAGTACAATTGCTTCAGCTATTGATTTGGCTCATATCTTAGGTCAGCCAGTTAATGGCCAAGCTTTAGTTGATCGTTATGAAGCTTTACCAATCAAAAATGCTAGTGAATTAGCAATTGATGGTAGTTTTTTACTAAAAAATGGGATACCAGCAGGTCCAAGAATTGGTGAGATTTTAACCGCAATTAAAAAGGCGGTTACTGAAGGAAAAATTGATAATGACGCAAGTCAAATCAGTAAATTTTTATTAGAGATGAATAATTGAAAATAAAAAATGTTGGCTCAAATTTTGAACCAACATTTTTTTATACATAGAGTAAAATTGAAAAATACATTAGGATTGATCCTAACATAACGAAAAGATGCCAGATGACATGAATAAATGGGACCCTTCTCATCGAAAATAGAACTGCCCCAACTGTGTAAGCAACTCCACCCCAAACTAATAGGGAAAAACCCCAAGGTCCCAAAACAGGGTAGAGATCTTTAGATGCCAGTAAAACAAACCAGCCCATTGCAACGTAGATTATCGTATCAAGAACTACGTGTTTTCCTTGGTTAAAGATATAAAACAAAATTCCAGTAACGGCCAAAGCATTAATAATCAACCAAATAATCCAACCTTTAGCTCCCCCAATAGCAACCAAGGCATAGGGAGTATAAGAGCCTGCAATTAAGATAAAGATTGAAGAATGATCAAAAACTTGAAAAACTTTTTTAGCTCTTGTAAAAATCAAACTATGATAAAGAGTAGAAAATAAATACAACAAAATTAAGCTGATACCATAAAGAGTAAATGAAATTACTTTTATAGCGCTAGAGCTTTGAGCAGCTTTAATTATTAACAATACTAATCCCGCAATTGAAAGCCCAAAACCGATGCCGTGTGTAATTGCTGAAAACGTATTATCAACAATTTTATACCCTCTAGATCGATCAGGATTATCTGTCCAAATATTTTTTAATGTCATAAAATTAAGATTCCTTTTAACTGATATTTATATTTTTGATATACTAGTGCTTGTATCTATTAGCTAAATTCTAACACATAAATTCGAATTGATTGCTAAAAATCAAGCTAAGAAACGAAGGACTAATATGACAAAGATTAAAGTGGTTACTGATTCTTCAGTACAATTAACTACTCAAGAAATAAAAAAGTATGGAATCACGGTTGTTCCTTTGACAATAACCATCGATGGAAAAAATTATATTGATGGCGTTGAAATCTCTCGTGCGGATTTTGTCAAAAAAATGAACGACGCAAACGAATTACCAAAAACTAGCCAGCCATCTATTGGAGTTTTTGAAAAGACTTTTAAAGAATTAACTAGTGATGGTAGTAAAGTAATCGCTATTTTCTTAGCAAAAAGTTTAAGCGGAACTATTGACGCTGCTCGTCAAGCTGCTGAAATTATCGGAAAAAGTGACGAAATTACTTTAGTTGATTCTGAGTTAACAGATCGGGCAGAGGGCTTTCAAGTTTTAGCTGCTGCCAAAGACGCCCAAGCTGGAAAATCAATGCAGGAAATTTTGGATCACGTTAATAAAATAAAGGCAAATCAAAAATTGCGGATGATGGTTGTCGATTTGAAAAATCTGATTAAAGGTGGACGTTTGGGCGCCTTATCCGGACGAATTGCAACTATGTTAAACATTAGAATTGCTCTTAAGATGCCTAAAGGTCAATTAGAAGTTGCCAAAAAAGGACGAGGCAAAAAGTTTTCTAAGGCATTTGACCAAAAAGTTTTAGAAGATATTCGAAAAAACAAAGACCATATCAGTCAAGTTGGTATTTCTTATGTTGATACTCCAAAGCAAATGCATGAATTGGCAGAAAAAATAAAAGAAATCAATCCTGAGATTGACGTTTTAGTTAAAGAAACAAGTCCAATTATTGCAACTCACGCAGGTAACGGTGCATACGCAATTTTATATTATGTGGAGAAGTAGTATCCAGTGGCATATAGAGAAAGTTTTTATCGTTTTTTGATGACACAAAAAGATCCAGATTCGCAAAACGACATTGCTCAATTTGCAAATAACGCACAAAATGATAGTCAATTTCCTAAACAAGAGCAAGATTATGAAAAATTATCAGAATATTTAGAACTTAATGCAGGCTACTTGCCTTCAATGAGCATTTTTGACGATGCCTATCAAATGTATTTGGATAAAATGAATAATTAGGACAATATTAAATGACGAAACAAGAATCTGATCAAGATAAGAATACTTTTAAAAAAAGAAAATTGCACCTACCCAGACCAGCTCAATTTGTTATAACCGGAATCTGTAGTGCAGTATTAGGTGGGGCAGTTACTTATGGATATTTATATTTTGAAAATCAAAATACGCCATTAGCTAGTGTCGAAAAAGTCTATAACCAGCTCCAGCAAACCTACTATAAAAAAACTGACCCTAGTAAGCTTCAGCAAGGGGCTATCAATGGGATGCTCAGTAGCTTAAATGATCCTTATTCTGAACAACTATCAGGCACAAGCCAGGATCAAATTAATAGCGTTATTCAAGGTACTAGTTTTGGTGGCATTGGTGTTCAAATGCAAGTTAAAGATAATAAAATCTTAGTAGATTCAATTATTAATGATTCGCCAGCTTCCAAAAGTAACATTAAACCTGGGGATGAAATTTTATCTGTTGATGGCAAACAAGTTAAAGCTAGTGAATTTCAGAAGGTCTCTTCTTTAGTGCGCGGTAAAAAGGGAACTAAGGTTACTTTGAAATTAAAACGCAATAATTCAACTTTTGATGTCACTTTGACTCGTGCGACTATTCAACAATCGACACTATCTATCAAAAATATAGATAATGCGACAGTTATTACCATTAGTCAGTTTGATTCCAATACTAGCAAAGATCTTAAAAAAGCTCTGAAGAAAATTAACACTAAAAAATATCCCAAATTAATTATTAACTTGCAAGATAACCCTGGCGGAGTAATGTCAGGTGCATTAGAGTCAGCTTCTTATTTTGTTCCGAATGGTAAAAAAATAATGATTTACCAAAGTCGTAATAAGAAAAAAATTATTCGTTCGTCCAATAAACTTTCTGGCAATTTTAAAACTAACCTTAAACCTATAATTTTGATTAACGATAATACAGCTAGCGCAAGTGAAATTTTTACTGCAGCTCTCGTACAAAATAATAGGGCCGTTACAGTTGGTCAAACTAGTTTTGGAAAAGGCACAGTCCAAGAAGTTGGTGCTAGTGATAACGTTGAATATAAGTATACGATTGCAAAATGGTTGACTCCAAATGGAGATTGGATCAATCATAAGGGTATAAAGCCAACTTACCCTGTTAAAGACTCTTCTTTAGCAAATTTACCTCAGTTTCAGACAAGTCAGCTTTTGAAAGAAAATATGATGGGCCTTGATGTAGCAATACTCCAGCAATATTTAACTGCATTAGGTTATATGTCAAATCATTTAACTGGAGTATTTGATGCACAAACGAAAGCGGCTGTGATTAATTTTCAAAAAGCTAACGATTTGAAATCAACTGGTACAGTAGATCTTTCTATGCGACAGAGTTTGTATTTAGCAGTAGCTCAAAAATTGCAATCAAATGATCCTGCAATGCAGAAAGCTTTAAGTTTAAATTATTAAGGAGGAATAAAGATGGCTAATATTCAATGGTATCCAGGTCATATGAATAAGGCTAAGAATCAATTAGAAGATAATTTAGATTTAATTGATGTGTTGATCGAAGTTTTAGATGCTAGATTACCTCTTTCTTCACGTAATCCAATGATTGGTCAACTAACCAACAAAAAACCACATATCGTAATTTTGAATAAATCAGATCTAGCCGATCCTATTCAAACTAAATTATGGATTAAATATTTCCAAAAAGAAGGCAGCTTTGTGATGTCACTAGATGCTCAAAATAGTACCAACATGACTGCTTTATTTAAACTAATCAAATTAGCTGGACGTGAAAAAACAGAAAAGCTTGAAAAAAAAGGCGCTTCTAATCCTATAATTCGTGTCGCATTAGCTGGCATCCCTAATTGTGGTAAATCTACTATTATTAACCGTTTAGTAGGTAGAAATGCGGCTATTGTTGGAGATAAGCCTGGCGTGACAAAGGGACAAAGTTGGCTTAAAACTAAAACTAATGTTCAAATTTTGGATACACCAGGAATTTTGTGGCCTAAATTTTCTGATCAAACAGTAGGTTATAAACTAGCTGCATGTGGAGCAATTAAAGAAGATATTTTTCATGCGGATGACGTCGCCTTGTTTGTAATTAAATTTTTGAAAGAAAACTATACAAAATATTTAGAGAACTTTTCTCGACTATCAATTAACCAAATTAATGATTTACCTGATCCAGACTTATTGCTTGAAATGACGCAAAATTATGGGATGCGTGATGATTATGAACGTTTTTCTAAATTCATGTTATTACGTTTGCGCAAGGGTAAGATAGGGAGGATAACTTTCGATCTCAGATGACAATTAATGAAATTAAACAATTATTATCAGGAAATATCTCTAAAAAACAACTTGAGCAATTAAGTCAAGATCCAAGAAAAGGTGTTAAAAACCTGCTATCTTCTTACTTCAAAAGACAAGAAAAGCTAGCTATTAAAAAATAAGCCTTTTTACAGCGTTTTTCATTTGAAAAACAATACTGGGCTCAAAATCAACTGGTTGCAGGGGTAGATGAAGTCGGCAGAGGACCATTAGCAGGTCCGGTAGTGACAGCTGCTGTTATCTTGGACAAAGATTTTGATCTAATTGAAGTAAATGATTCAAAAAAGCTAACCCCAAATAAAAGATTAGAACTTTTCCCAAAAATTTTAGAGAAAGCTGTTTGCGTCAGCGTAGGTTTATCCAATAATGATGTGATTGATCAAATCAATATCTACGAAGCTGATCGTGTAGCAATGGCTCATGCAGTGGAGGGATTATCAGTTAAACCTGATTCATTGCTAGTTGATGCAATGAATGTGCCTGTAGATTTACCACAAGTTTCTCTAATAAAAGGCGATAACAAGTCTAATTCTATTGCTGCTGCTAGTATAGTAGCTAAAGTTTTTAGAGATAATTTGATGGATGCTTATGCTCAAAAATATCCTGAATATGGTTTTGAAAAAAATGCCGGTTATGGAACAAAGCAACATATTGAAGCTTTAAAAAAATATGGACCTACTCCTATTCACCGCTTAACTTTCGCTCCAGTTAGTGAATTCAATAAAAAATAAAAGAAATTAATAAAAATATCTATAAAATGTGTAATACATTATGGAGTTATTTTTTTAATGAATACAAAAGAATTTTGTTTAAGATTAAAATTGAAACAAGGTATTGGGATTACCACTTTAGGGAAAATTGCAGAAAATTTTACTTCAGAGGAAGAAGTAACAGTTGACAAAATAGAGACTTTATAATTAAAATCAA
>NZ_CANBCP010000078.1 GCF_947367085.1 uncultured Lactobacillus sp.
CAATAGAATATGACCGAGCTCGTGAGCAATCGAAAATCGTTGACGCGCGGGAGATTTCGTGTCATCATAGAATCTGTAACCATCATAATTCTCTTTTACAAAAGGGAAGTAATCATCAAGCTCATAATCTTTTAATATCTTTGCAGCCTCGTCTTTTGTAAAGCCTATCATTGAATCATAATCTTCATTTTCTGAGTTAGAAGCGTTTCTTCTATCATTAATTACCTTAACGATTTGAATAATCACAGTTGGAATTAAGGCAAGCACGCCAATCCAAACGAATTGGTTAGCTGATAAAGGAGTAACTGCGAACAATCCATGAAGTGCTGGAACAAAAAGAATCAATGCAAGAAGTAATGTTCCTAAAGCAAAAGCAGCTAAACTGTACCAGTTATTCTTAAAGCCCACTTTGAAGATACTGTGTTGCGAACGACAGTTAAAGCCGTGAAGCAATCGCGCAAAAGTCAAAGTTGAAAAGGCCATGGTAGTAGCCACTGCCGCATTGGTCTTGAGACCAATTAAGAATGCAGCAATTACGCCAACAGAAATCAGTAAACCTTGCAAAGTAATCTTGCTTACCAATGCTTTATCTAAAATCCCAACTTTAGGATCACGTGGTTTTTTATCTAAAACATCGCTAGCACCAGGCTCCATTCCGATTGCAAGAGCTGGAAGTGAGTCGGTTACCAAGTTAATGAATAAAAGCTGGACCGCCACAAATGGAACAGGTAGACCGCCAATTGATGCAAATAATACTGTAATAATTGCTGACAAGTTACCTGAGAGCAGGTACATGATGGCATTTTTGATATTTTCAAAAACAGTTCGTCCATTGGCAACTGCTTTAATAATTGTAGCAAAGTTGTCATCAGCCAAAATCATGCTGGCTGCATCTTTAGAAACTTCAGTACCAGTAATTCCCATTGCCACACCAATGTCAGCTTTCTTAAGAGCTGGGGCATCGTTAACACCGTCACCAGTCATAGAAACGATCTTGTCTTTATTTTGCCAAGCTTTAACGATTCTGATCTTGTTTTCAGGTGATACTCGGGCGTAAACTGCGATCTTTTCAATCTTTTGAGCAAGTTCATCATCGCTCATTTTGTCTAATTCCAAGCCAGTTACCGCAATATCGCTGTTATTAAAGATACCGATCTTTTTGGCAATTGCTACAGCGGTGACTTTATGGTCACCAGTGATCATCACAGTGCGAATACCAGCTTTCTTTGCACGAGCAACAGCAGCCACACTTTCTGATCGTGGTGGATCCATTTCAGATACTAATCCGATAAATGTAAAGCTGTTTTCAGTATCAAGAGTTAAGTCTTCGTCTTTTTCTTTGTAAGCAAAGGTCAAAACACGTAGACCATTTTCTGAAAAGTGGGTATTTTGAGCTAAGATCTCTTTGCGATCTTGCTCAGTCATTGGTCGGACAGTGTCGCCAATGCGAATATTGTCGCATCGGTCTAAGAGCACATCGATAGCACCTTTTACAAAAATAGTTGGTTCATTATGAATCAGGTGTTTGGTACTCATTAACTTACGATCAGAGTCAAATGGCAGTTCTTGCTGACGAGTGAGCAGATCACGCAAGTCTGTTTCTGATAAGCCAAGTTTGTTGTTACCTAGATCAATACCTGGAACTTGGTGGTACATTTCAAGTAATGCTGATTCGGTTGGATCACCAATAACTTTTCCATTTTTGATGCTTGAATCATTGTTTAAAACTGCATCATAAAGTAAATAGCGGTGCAACTGATTACTGAGGTCTAATTGGTTTGGCTTTAAAACCTCACCACCAATATAAATATCTTCAACAGTCATCTTGTTTTGAGTCAAAGTACCAGTTTTATCGGAACAAATTACAGAAACAGAACCTAATGACTCAACTGCAGCCAAGTTTTTGATGATGGCATTTTCTTTGGCCATTTTTTGTGTACCCATTGCTTGGACGATGGTCACGATTGAACTTAAAGCTTCAGGAATTGCGGCAACTGCTAACGCAACTGCGAATAAAAGGGCATCAAGAATGCCTTGGCCGCGCCAGATTTGCAAACCTAAAACAGCAGCACAGATAATTAAAATAGTAACTGCCAATTTAGAGGAGAAGTTATCAAGAGACACTTGTAGTGGAGTGCGACGCTCTTTTGTTTCGTTCATCAGAGAGGCAATTTTACCAATTTCAGTGTTCATACCGGTTGCAGTTACTAAGACATTAGCGCGCCCGTAAGTAACTAAGGAACTTGAATAAACCATATTGATACGGTCACCAATTGGTTGTTCTTCGTCAATATCAATGTCTGCTTTATCGATATTAGTTGATTCACCAGTCAGCGAACTTTCGTTAACTTGCAGAGAAAAATTGTCTAAAATTCGTCCGTCAGCTGTTACCATGTCGCCAGCTTCCAGCAACATGATATCGCCAGGTACAACGTCTTTCGAATCGATTTCAATTTTTTCACCATTACGCAAGACCTTCGCACTTGGAGAAGAAAGTGACTTCAGTGATTCAAGTGATTTTTCAGCTTTAATATGCTGCACGGTTCCTAAAATGGCATTCAAGATTAACACTGCGATAATTACTAAAGTACTTTCTAATTCTCCTGTGAAAGCAGAAATAATCGCAGCAATAATTAAGATGATCACCATTAAGTCTTTAAATTGCTCTAAAAAGACCTGAAAGGCACTTTTCTTTTTGCCTTCAACTAAAGCATTCTTACCATATTTTGTAAGATTTTCTTCAGCTTGAGCAGATGATAAACCATTGCTATCTGTTTTAAATTCTTTTAAAACTTCAGCTTTGGGCTGTCGATAGTATTGTTTCATAAATCCTCCATAAAATTAGGTGAGTTTAGACAAAAAAAGAGACTATGCTAAACTCAAAAAAGTTTATACATAGTCTCACCATTTAAATTTACAGCGGAAAATAATTTCGTGATATGACGCCGTAAATACAAAATTAGATTTGTCGGTTACTCCCTATAATTAACGTAAATAAAATTAAATCATATTTAGATGAGTTAATCAATATATTTTTTGCAATTTAAATAGAAATGAAATGTTTTTACATACAATTACCAAATTGGTGATCTTTTTTGTCAAACCAATCTTGCGCAAACTCAACAAGTGGACGAGTATTAATTACTTTTATAATTCCGTGACCCAATGTTATTGATTGAAAGGCATTTGGAAACATCTTTTCAAAAGTCCTACCTAGTTCAGAAAAATCATCATACGAATCCAAATCGACATTTTGATATTCCGTCCAAATAGTCTTGCCAGATTCATCAATTCCTGTAGCTGCTGAATATGTTTGTTTTTTTCTATGAATAGTTGATTCTGCATAATGCAACATAGTACATGTTTCATAGTCAGTACCTAAAAAGATAGTTTTTCCATAATGTTGATAGATATAATCTAATGGACTATTTATGCCATATGGTAGATTAAGTGGTTGCTTAGCAGCGATTTGTTTAGCATTTTTGCCCCAAATAGCAATAGGTAAGTAGGGATGAGTACTTCTAAATACATCTGGTAAAGCGCGAAAATACTCAGGAGTTAATCCTAATCCTTCAGTTGGTGAAGTAACAGGATCATAAGGTGGCATAGAATCACGAATGGTTTGTATTAAATCTTGACGGACTGGTGGATACTCCCAAGTTGCGGGATCACAATTAGTTGAAACCTGTGAAGGCATCATTAATGTACCACTTGCTAATGTTTCTTTAAGAGCTTGCACAATGGTTTGGCTTGCACCAGGTAAGAATTGAAACTTGCTCATAGATGTGTGAACCAGACACACATCATTTTTAGTTACATTAAGTTGATGCAGAGCATTTTTTAAATCACTTTTTGTAATTACATTAGTAATCAATTTTTCAGACATTTTTATTCCTTCTTTGTTAAATAGAATTATTGGCTTGGTCTGAAAAAGACTACTCTTGCTTTAATACAACAGCTATTAATCGTAAATTTCTTGTTACTCATAGTTGTTTTCTCCTGATATCAATAAATTAAAACAATTCTAACACAAAAAACATGATAAAGTATATTGCAATATGAGAGAAATATGATATAGTTTTAACTATATTATTGAAATACGAGGAAATCGCCATATGATTCGTCTATTGAATCTTTAATATCTGAATTTTGAAAAAGAAGAGTGTGACTAAGGCTTATTTAGTGTACCCAATTTTCACATTGCCAGATATTAGCAGTAAACGAATCTAAGGCGATTTTTAGTAAAATCGACCTCTTATTTGTGGTGCTGTTAATTGACGTTGGGTACAATTGGCAGCACTTTTTCTTTGCAATAAATCTTATTAAAGATAGTTACTTAATCTTTATATTTAAACATTCAAAGAAAATGAGAGACGAGAAGATGGGTTTAAAACAGTATTTCCAAATTAACAAAAAACACGCTTTGCTGGTTTTATTCTTAATCACATTAACGCAGCTAGCAACAACTATTTATACCTACCTAACTAGCCCTGAGCTAAATGCTATTTCACAAGGTAAATTTACTATATTTTTAATTTTGATTGCCGGTCAATTCGTTATTGGTCAGATCTGTAATGTAAGTTATAACTTAGCTAGTGTAGAAAATACCAAGCAGACGCAGAATTTATTTCATGAAGTTAGACAAAAGATCATACATCATTATTATCAAAATCCTGAAAAATTATCTGAAATGGAGAATCATCTGGGAAATGACTTACAGATTATTCAAGATAGTTATTATAGTGTGTATTTCTATTTTTTATGCGACTTCATTTATATAATTCTAACAATCAGTACATTATTTACTTTTCACTGGATTTTAGTCGCTTTCACACTAGCAGATACATTTTTGGCGATCGCTGTTCCAAAAGTGTTAGAAAAATATACCAACAATGCGACACAGGCAGTTTCAAGTAAAAACGCCATTTTTCTAAATACGATTCAAAATTGGTTTGACGGACTTGATGAGCTAAGAAGATATAAAAATAAAACAGTCTTAAAAAGAGTTATTGGTCAAAAAAGTCAGCAACTAGAAAAAAGTGAATATCATCGAAGTAAGATAGTCAACTACGTTCAACTTGTTTCATCGATTTTTGATGTAATAGGAAGAATTGGAGTTCCGCTCATTGCTGGAATCTTATTTATCAAACATCAAGTGAGTTTGGGTGTGATTTTAACTGCTGGATATTTTGCCAATGGGATTTTTTGGAGTGTTAGCTCATGTATTTTCAAATATGTTCAACTTAAGTCCACACAGACTTTAAGAAATAGGCTCTTTGAGCTACAGAAAGTTACAAAAGAATCCGATTTTGATCCAATTGAAAAAATAGCTTTGATTGAAACTAAAAATCTCTGTGTTCAATATGAACACGGGGAGAAAATCTCTTATCCTGATCTTAGAATTAACATTGGTGAAAAAATTCTTCTAACAGGTGACAGTGGCAGTGGTAAATCAACTTTACTTAAGGTACTTTTAGGCGAGATTAGTCCAATCAGCGGTGAGGTGATTTATAAAGACAAAGAAGATCGAGTGATCCATCCTGATTTACGACAAATAGGATATTTAGCACAAGATTTGATTATGTTTCCTGGCACTATTAACGAAAATATCACGATGTTTGATAAAAAACTTAATAAAAAAGTGCCAAAAGTTGTTAAATCGACTCAATTTAGTTCGGATCAAAAACGCTTTAAAAAGGGTCTTGCTACCAAAATTGATCCGAAAAAGAACCTGCTTTCAGGAGGGCAGAAGCAAAAAGTTATTTTGATGCGATCAACAATCTATCAAAAATCAGTACTGTACTTAGATGAGGCAACTAGTGCAATTGATGAAAAAGCAACGACCAAAATCTTGAAAGAACTAACAAAGACACCACAAACGATCATAATGATTGCTCATAATTTAAATTCTCAACAAAAACAATTATTTGATCGTGAAATTAACTTGGAGGCGAAATAATGAGCTGGAAAGAGTTATTTAAATTTAATCCTTGGAAATTTAGTTTGGTAACGTTTTTACAAGCGACATGTGGTCTAGCTGAAGTGGGATATGCTTATTTGCTAACTTTACAATTTGATGCAATTCGGAAACACAATTTACCTTTATTTTTGCTATTTTCATTAGCTGAATTCTTATGTTATCTTTACGTTTATCTTGCATATCAAATAGCTACACTTAACTGGCAAAAACTTCAACAAGACTATTTTCATATGGTTCGCCAAGAGATTACTGACCATTATTTTGAAGATGGCAAAATTCACCGCTCATCTGATATACAAAACAGGCTGACCAATGATATCACCCTAGTTCATAATGATTATTTTAATCC
>NZ_CANBCP010000079.1 GCF_947367085.1 uncultured Lactobacillus sp.
CCACCACTGCTAGAGGCAATAAGGTTGTCCGTTTGATACAAAAGAAAACAAGTACTCCGGTTGTTGTTCCCATTATGAACGACAACCTACTGCGCATTGCCGAGCGTTACGACTTTAATATCCCAGAGATTTCTGATGTCATTCTCAACAGATATATAAAGGATATACTCAAACGACTATCCGAAGAGGTTCCATCGTTACAAAAGACAGAGATTACCAAGCTCACCATGCGCGAACGAGAAATGGAAGAGCGTGGCGATGCAGAATTTATGCGTAACGAAGATGGCGATGTTATCAAATACCGCTACGACTTGGTTACATCGCACACCGCCCGCAGAAGTGGAATTACCAATCTTTATCTTACCGGACTATTCGACACCGTACAGATGATGTCAGTCAGTGGCCATAAAGACCAACGTACATTCTTTGACTATATCAAACTGTCGTCAGACGAGATTGCCGACAAGATTATGGAGAAACTTCGCCAGAGTGAGAATGTCGGAAACGAGGGATTGTTCTAAAATAATGTTTAATAAAATAAAAAAGATTATAGTAATTAAGAAATTACTTTTATAATTTCGTCCTAGATCATTCAAAATTATTCTCCTCTTGTTTTTTCTATAATTTGTGGTAAATTATAATCATTATAGTTTACAAAGAAAAGATTAGGAAGTAGTAATAAAGAATCTTCTTTCAGAGAGAAGTCGTTTGGTGCGAGACTTCAGGGGAATTTATGAACTTGTCCTACATAAAGAATCTTTCGTTTTTCTTGTTCTGCGTTAAAGAACAATCAAGTGTCACATACATTGTGAAACTTAGGTGGTACCGCGATAACTCGTCCTATGATTATTGGATAATCATAGGACTTTTTTATTTAGGAGGATTTAAATGTATAATCACAAGACAGTAGAAAAGAAATGGCAAAAGTATTGGGCTGATCATGATACTTTTAAGACAGGAACTGATCCTAATAAAAAGAATTACTATGCTTTAGATATGTTTCCATTTCCATCTGGTAAAGGTCTGCACGTTGGTCACCCAGAAGGCTATACTGCAACTGATATTGTTTCTAGAATGAAACGTGCTCAAGGCTATAATGTGCTTCATCCAATGGGCTGGGATGCATTTGGACTTCCAACAGAACAATACGCACTTCAAACTGGGGAAGATCCAGCTAAAGTTACTGAAGAAAATATCGCTAACTTTAAGCGTCAATTGAATAAGCTAGGTTTTTCATATGATTGGGACCGCGAAGTTAGAACCAGTGATCCAAATTATTACAAGTGGACACAATGGGTTTTTGAACAAATGTATAAAAAGGGCTTGGCATATGAGGCTGAAGTTCCAGTTAACTGGTCACCAGACCTTGGTACTGTAGTTGCTAACGAAGATATTGTTAATGGTAAAACTGAACGTGGCGGATATCCAGTTTACCGTCGTAACATGAAGCAATGGATGCTTAAGATGACTGCTTATGCTGATCGTTTGCTTGAAGATTTGGATGACTTAGATTGGCCAGAACCAGTTAAGGAAATGCAAAGAAACTGGATTGGTCGTTCAGTTGGTGCTCAAGTTACTTTCAAGATTAATGACAGCGATAAGAGCTTTGACATTTTTACTACCCGTCCTGATACTTTATTTGGTTGTTCATACACAGTGCTGGCACCTGAAAGTAAGCTTGTACAAGAAATTACCACCCCAGAACAAAAAGAAGCAGTTGATGCTTATATTAAAGAAATTGAATCAAAGTCAGACCTTGAAAGAACTGACTTGAACAAGAATAAGACTGGTGTTTTCACTGGTGCTTATGCAATTAATCCTGTTAATGGTAAGGAAGTTCCAATTTGGATTTCTGACTATGTTTTAGCAAGTTACGGTACTGGTGCAGTAATGGCGGTACCAGCACATGATGATCGTGATTATGAATTTGCAACTAAGTTTGGTTTGCCAATTAATCCGGTAATTGAAGGTGGTAATATTGAAAAAGAAGCCTTCGGTGGTGATGGTGTCCACATCAATTCTGAATTCTTAAATGGTCTTCATAATGAAGACGCTAAAAAGTGTATGATTGACTGGCTAGAGCAGCATCATGCAGGTGGTCCTAAAGTTAACTACAAACTTCGTGACTGGGACTTTTCTCGTCAACGTTACTGGGGTGAACCAATTCCTGTTATTCACTGGGAAGATGGCGAAACCACTTTAGTTCCTGAAGATCAGTTGCCACTTCGCTTGCCACATGCAACTAATATTAAGCCATCTGGTACACCAGAAAGCCCACTAGCTAACTTAACTGATTGGGTAAATGTGGTTGATGAAAATGGCCGCAAGGGTAAACGTGAAACTAATACTATGCCAAACTGGGCAGGTTCTTCATGGTACTACTTACGCTATGTTGATCCACATAATGATAAAGAACTTGCTGACTACGATTTATTAAAGCAATGGCTTCCAGTTGACCTCTACATTGGTGGGGCAGAACACGCAGTTCGTCACCTGCTTTATGCAAGATTCTGGCACAAGGTTCTTTATGATCTTGGTGTTGTTCCAACTAAGGAACCGTTCCAACGTCTTTACAACCAAGGTTTGATCTTAAAGAATCACGAAAAAATGTCTAAGTCAAAGGGTAACGTGGTTAACCCAGATGATGTGATTGATGAATATGGTGCAGATTCACTTAGAATGTACGAAATGTTCATGGGTCCACTTGATGCTTCAATCGACTGGGATGATAATGGTCCAGCTTCAACTAAGAAGTTTTTAGACCGTGTATGGCGTATGATGGTTAATGATCTTGACTTGAAGGCCATCCCACAAGAAAAGATCGTTGATGAAAATGACGGTGAACTTGATAAGGTTTACAACGAAACTGTTAAGGTGGTTACTGAAGACTTTGACGCCCTTCACTTTAACACTGCTATTAGTCAAATGATGGTCTTTGCCAACGCTGCTCAAAAGGCTAAGACAATTCCACGTGAATATGCTGAAGGATTTGTAAAGCTTTTGGCACCAGTTGCACCACACATGATGGAAGAAATCTGGTCTGTTTTTGGTCATGACGAATCAATTACTTATGCTGAATGGCCAACTTATGATCCGGCCAAACTTGTGGAATCAACGGTTGAAATTATGGTGCAAGTGAATGGTAAGCTTCGCGGTAAGTTTGAAGCTGCAAAAGATGCTCCAAAGGGTAACTTAGAAAAGCAAGCTTTGGCATTGCCACACGTTCAAAAGTTCTTAGAAGGAAAAGATGTTAAAAAGGTCATCGTTATTCCAAATAAGATTGTTAACATCGTTGCTAAGTAAATTAAATTTTTCCTAAATAATATTTATTTGAAACAAATTCGGTCAATTATGAGTATGATATTTAACAGACTCAGCACGTATTAATAGGGAAAATTTATGGAGACAAATACAAAAGAAAATACTACTCAAGATACAATGGTCAAAGGGTCTGCCTGGATGACCTTTGGTTCAATTTTTTCACGAATCTTGGGTGCAATTTATATTATTCCATGGTATGCATGGATGGGGAGTCATGGTAATATAGCAAATGCCTTGACTGCTAAAAGTTATAATGTTTATAGTTTGTTTATCATTATTTCAACTGCCGGAATTCCAGGTGCTGTTGCTAAACAAGTTGCTAAATATAATGCGCTGAATGAATATGAAATTGGACGAAAATTATTCAGACGTGGACTAATTTTGATGGCCATTTTTGGTATCATATCAGCTGCGATCATGTATTATGCAGCTCCTATGCTCGCTACAGATAATATTATGGGAGCTATCCTTCATGGTGCTAAGACGGACGCACGGGAAGTTGCTGTAATGCGAAGCTTATCTTATGCAGTGTTGCTGATTCCCATTCTTAGTATCATGCGTGGGTATTTTCAAGGATATGCGGATATGATGCCATCGGCTATGTCGCAATTTATTGAACAACTTGCTCGTGTATTATGGATGCTTGCTACGGCTTACTTTATTATGCAAGTTCAACATGGCTCATATGTAAAAGCAGTTATCCAATCTAATTTAGCTGCTGCTATTGGGGCTGTTTTCGGGATAGTTTTACTTTTATGGTTTCTTTATAGGCGACGGGCTAAGCTAAAGCAGTTAATGGATAATTCAAATCATGCAATTAAGATTTCTACTGCTGAGATATTTTTAGAAATTATTACCCAGTCTATTCCATTTATTATTATTGATTCGGGAATTACTTTCTTTCAATTGATTGATCAGTATACCTTTCATCCAATGATCGCCATGTTTGTCCATGCTAGTTCAGACCAAATTGAGTCTTGGTATGCTTTATTTGGATTAAATGCGAATAAATTGATTATGATAATAGTATCTTTGGCAACAGCTATGGCTGTAACTGCAATCCCACTTCTTTCTGGGGCTCATGCACAAAGAGATTTTGAAAGTATTTCAAACCAAATAGAAAATACTTTAGAGCTATTTTTATTAGTGATGATTCCAGCATCTTTGGGGATGGCAGCAATAGCCAAGCCCGTTTATACAATTTTTTATGGTTTTGATCAATTAGGAGCTAATGTTTTATACTTATCTTCGTTTACTGCAATTAGTTTGGGGTCATTTACTGTATTGATGGCTATCTTACAAGGTTTATCCGAAAATGGTATGGCTATAAAGTACTTGATTTTGGGTATTATTATAAAATTAGCTGTTCAATTGCCAATGATTCAATTATTTAAAGTATATGGACCGTTGATTGCAACCAATATCGGATTATTAATTACTGTTTGGCTTTCATTAAAACATTTACGGGTTAAATATCATTACAATGCTAATCGGGCTGGTAGAAGGTTTATTGGTATTGCCGCATTTTCGTTACTAATGTTTTTGTTAGTAACCTTAATTGTCGAAGTTGGTGGAAAATTTATTGATCCAGCAAGAAGGATTACTGCTATGATTTTAGTAGTAATTAGTGTATCATTTGGCGGTTTATTTTATGCTTTTCTAACCTTGAAAACGAGTTTGGCTCAAAAAATATTGGGTACCAAAGTTGAAAGGATAGCACGAAAACTACATATCAGAATATAAAAAAGAGGACTTCAAACTAATCTGAAGTCCTCTTTTAGGATACTTATATAAGTATGCCCCTGCCAAGGTTTAGTTATTATAGCACTAATTTTGAACTAATACTTTATTTTTTTAGAAAAATGGGTCATTATAGAGGTTATGATGAAGAATAAATATTTAATTGCGTATTTTTCAAAAACGCAAAATACAGAAAAAATAGCTAAAGAATTGGGAAATCTACTAGATGCAGATTTTCATGAAATTAAAGAAAAAGTTGAATATAAACCTGAAGACATCAATTGGACGGTAGAAGATTGTAGAGCGAATCGGGAAAATAATGATCCACAATGTCGACCTGACATTCAAGATGAAGCATTAAGCGATAATTTTGATGTTTTACTTTTGGGCTTTCCTCTATGGTGGGGAGAACCTCCGAAAGTTATTCGAACTTTTTTAGAGAAAAACGAAGATTTATTGAAATCTAAGAAGATCGTAATTTTTTGCACATCGCAAATGACACCGATTTATCAAGCGCAGATGAATTTGAGATACGGCTATCCTAAGTTGAAATTTGTGAGTGGTGCTAGATTAAGTAATTATAGTCCTGAACAGATTAAAGCTTGGACTAAAACATTTGATAGATAAAAAAATCCTTTGCATTAATGCAAAGGATTTTTAGTTAAAGAAGAAAGCGTTAAATAACGGGAAATTTTATTTAACTTACATGGGAAGTGGGTTATATAAAGCTGTTCGATATAACAGTCGTTAGCTAGCTCACATGGTTAATATATCATGTAATTTATAAAAAGTAAAGAGATAACATAACTAATTTCTAATATTTTCTTTTTTGTAGTAGTCTAAAGCATGCATTGCTGATTCATACATTGGATCTGAAACTTGAGACATTAGATAAGTTCCAATTTCATCAGGAT
>NZ_CANBCP010000080.1 GCF_947367085.1 uncultured Lactobacillus sp.
AGAAATTGAAGAAGTTATTAAAGATAAACAAATTTTCAAAAGAGATAATGTTAAGAAGATAGCAGAATTATTTGCTATCAAAACTGATAATAAAGAACAAAGTAAACGTATAAAAGATGTTTCTAAACAGGTGGCCAATGCTGTTTTAGGTTATAAGACAAGATTTGACACTATAGTACTAAAAGAAATTAGTAAAGATGAATTAGCAGACTGGAATTTTAGGCTTAGTGATATCGATGCAGATAGTAAATTTGAAGCATTAATGGGTAATCTTGATGAAAATGAACAAGCGATTTTGTTGGCTATTAAAGAGTTGTTTAATGAAGTTACTCTAAATGGCATTGTTGAAGATGGAAATACTTTGTCTGAATCAATGATTAAGAAATATGACGATCACCATAATGATTTAGAATCATTAAAGGAAGTTATTGATAATCATATTGATCGAAAGAAATCTGAGAGATTGGCGTTAGCTTATGATTTATATGTCAATAATCGTCATGGACAATTACTACAAGCAAAGAAAAAACTGGGAAAGATCAAACCTGGGTCAAAAGAAGATTTTTATAAATTAGTTAATAAAAATTTGGATAATTCTCAAACATCTAAAGAAATAAAAGAGAAAATAGAACTGGATTCCTTTATGCCTAAACAAAGGACTAATGCTAACGGTGTAATTCCTTATCAATTACATCAATTAGAATTAGATAAAATTATTGAAAATCAAAGTAAGTATTATCCATTCTTAAAAGAGCTTAATCCTGTTTCGTCACATTTGAGAGAAGCTCCATATAAGCTAGATGAGTTAATCAGGTTTAGAGTTCCATATTATGTTGGCCCATTAATTTCGCCAAATGAATCTACAAAAGATATTCAAACAAAGAAAAATCAAAATTTTGCATGGATGGTTCGAAAAGAAAAGGGTCAAATAACACCATGGAATTTTGATCAAAAAGTGGATCGTATTGAATCTGCTAATAAGTTTATTAAGCGGATGACAACTAAAGATACTTACTTATTTGGTGAAGATGTCTTGCCTGCCAATAGTTTCCTTTATCAAAAATTTTCAGTATTAAATGAGCTTAATAATATCAGAATCAATGGTAAGCGAATATCAGTTGATTTGAAAAAAGAAATATATGAGAACTTATTTAAAAAGCAGACTACTGTAACGGTAAAGAAATTAGAAAATTATCTAAAAGAAAACCATAATTTAGTTAAGGTTAAAATTAAGGGATTAGCGGATGAAAAGAAATTCAATGCTGGGCTAACTACTTATAATAGACTTAAAAAATTGAATATTTTTGACAAACAGATTGATAACTTAAAATATCGAAATGATTTTGAAAAAATTATCGAATGGTCAACAATTTTTGAAGATAAATCCATCTATAAAGAAAAGCTGAGGTCTATTGATTGGTTGAATGAGAACCAGATTAATGCTCTAAGTAATATTAGGTTACAGGGATGGGGCAGACTATCTAAAAAATTATTAGCTCAATTACATGATCATAATGGGCAAACTATTTTTGAGCAGCTCTGGGATAGTCAAAATAATTTTATGCAGATAGTAACTCAAGCTGACTTGAAAGATGCAATAGCAGAAGCCAATCAAAATTTATTAGTTGCTACTAGTGTAGAAGATATTTTAAATGATGCTTATACTTCACCTGCAAACAAAAAAGCAATTCGTCAAGTAATTAAAGTAGTTGATGATATCGTTAAAGCAGCTTCTGGAAAAGTTCCTAAACAGATTGCAATAGAATTTACTAGAGACGCTGACGGTAATCCTAAGAGAAGTCAAACTAGAGGAAGTAAACTGCAAAAAGTTTATAAAGATTTGTCAACTGAATTAGCATCTAAAGCAATTGCAGAAGAGTTAAATGAAGCTATTAAGGATAAAAAACTTATGCAAGATAAATATTATTTATACTTTATGCAACTTGGTAGGGATGCTTATACTGGAGAGCCAATTAATATTGATGATATTCAAAAATATGATATTGATCATATTTTGCCACAAAGTTTCATTAAAGATGATGCCTTAGATAATAGAGTTTTAGTTTCTAAGGCAGTAAATAATGGTAAGTCTGATAATGTACCAGTAAAATTGTTTGGTAATGAAATGGCTGGTAATTTAAGTATAACTATTAGAAAAATGTGGGAAGAATGGACGAATATTGGTTTAATTAGTAAGACCAAATATAATAACTTATTAACAGATCCGGACCACATTAATAAATATGACTCTGCAGGTTTTATCCATCGTCAATTGGTTGAAACAAGTCAAATTATTAAACTAGTTTCAACTATTTTACAATCTCAATATCCTAATACCGAGATAATAACTGTGAAGGCTGAATACAATCACTATTTACGAGAAAAATTTAATTTGTACAAGAGTAGAGAAGTAAATGACTATCATCATGCAATAGATGCGTATCTTTCGGCTATTTGTGGGAATCTTTTATATCAAAACTATCCTAATTTACGCCCATTCTTTGTTTATGGCCAATATAAGAAGTTTAGCTCTGACCCTGATAAAGAAAAGGAAATTTTTAATAAGACTAGAAAATTCTCTTTTATCTCACAGCTTTTGGAAAGTAAAACAGAAAATAGTAAAGAAATAGCTGAGAAATTAAAAAGAGCATATCAATTTAAATATATGCTTGTATCTCGAGAAACAGAAACTAGAGATCAAGAAATGTTTAAGATGACTGTCTATCCACGATTTAGTAATGACACAGTTAAAACTCCGCGTAATTTAATTCCTAAAAAGAAGGGAATGCCTACTGAAATATATGGTGAATATACAAATAATTCTGATGCTTATATGGTAATTGTGAAAATAGATAAGGAAAAGGAAACAGAATATCGTATTTTAGGGATACCTACACGAGAATTGGTTAATTTAAGACAAGCACAAAAAAATGGCAATTATGATTCCTATTTGAAAGAAATACTTGCACCTAGAATTTTTTATAAGAAGAATGGAAGAAGAGATAAAAATATTAATTCGTTTAAAATACTTAAGTCCAAAGTTCCATATAAGCAAGTAATTCAAGATGGAGATAAAAAGTTTATGCTCGGTAGCTCCACATATGTATACAATGCTAAACAATTAACATTATCAACTGAATCAATGCAAGCTATTACGAATAATTTTGATAAAGATAGTGGTGAAAATGAAGCATTGATCAAGGCTTATGATGAGATTTTGGATAAAGTTGATAAATACTTATCCTTATTTGATATCAATAAATTTAGAGAAAAATTACGTTCAGGAAGAGAAAAATTTGTTGAGCTATCTCTAAAGGATAAAAAAGACACTATTTTGAAAGTTCTGGAGGGATTGCATGATAATGCTGTAAGGCCAAAAGTTCCAGAAATTGGTTTATCGACTCCATTAGGTTTTATGCAATTTTCTAATGGTGTACTACTTTCAGAAAATGCCAGATTAATTTATCAATCACCAACAGGTTTATTTAAAAAGAGCGTTAAGATTTCAGATTTGTAAAGAAAATAGGGAACCACCAATGTGATTCCCTATTTTTTGTATAAAAAAAGTCCCTCGATAACGTGGGACAAATATTGAAACTTTGCATCAAAAGATGCATTGCTTGATTTTAAATCTGGTTGTTAGATCAATAAAGTTTAGATGTTGGGAGCTACCCAACACAGTAATAATATCATGAAATATATTTTTATACAAGGAGGAAAGAATATGGGATGGCGGTCTGTAATAATAACGCAGCATGCAAAATTAACTTATTCAATGAATAGGATGATTGTTCAAACAAGAGATGGGGTGAATCAGATTCCAATTGATGATATAAATCTAGTCTTAATTTCTACTTCTCAGGCAGTAATTACTAGTGCACTTATCAGTAAATTGGCTGAAAAACAATCTAAGGTAATATTTGTAGATGATAAGTATCAACCAATTAGTGAGACGGTTGACTATTATCCAGGAAGCAGAAATTTGGCTAAGCTAGAAAATCAATTTCGGTGGGATAAGAAACGTAAAGAATTATTATGGACAAAAATTGTCACTAAAAAAATCCAAAATCAAATTGCAGTACTGCAGAATTATAGATTGGATGGCGAAGATATTCAAGAGGAGCTAGATCGAATTGAAATAAATGACTCAACTAATAGGGAAGCCTTAGCAGCTAGAAAATATTTTATGAAAATGTTTGGAAAGGATTTTATTAGGAGAAATTCAGATGTAATTAATGCAGCCCTAGATTATGGTTATGCAATTCTACTCTCTGCTTTTGATCGAGAAATTGCAGTCAATGGATATTTATCTTATTTAGGTATTCATCACCATTCTCAAGAAAATCAATTTAATCTAGGCTCTGATCTAATGGAACCATTTAGGCCGATTGTAGATTATTGGGTAAAAGCGCATGAAAATATTAGTGAATTTACTCCTGATATTAAATTTGGGTTAGTAGAACTATTAAGTTTAGAAATAAAATTTAATGGAAAAAGAACGATTTTATCTAATGCAATTACTGTTTATGTAAGAGATTGCTTAAGATTTTTAAGCGGTGAAATTGATAAAGTAAAAATAGAAATGGAGTTAACTCATGAGGTACCGAATGATGCGATTAATGATAATGTTTGATTTACCTGTAGATACGGCCGATGAAAGAAGAGAGTACAGACAATTTCGTAAGCGATTAATAAATGAGGGATTTTTAATGATTCAATATTCTATCTATGAAAGAGTATGTGTGAGCCGGAAAACAGCTACTTTTTTAGAAAATAGAATAAAAAGTTTCTTACCAACTAGTGGGGTTGTTCAATCTTTGATGGTCACAGAAAAACAATACAATGATATGCATTTTTTAGTTGGAAATCCAGTTAATGATGTAAGAAATAGTTCAGATAGGACCGTGATTCTATGATTTGTTCGTATTTATCGCATAAAAAAATGAGTTTAGATGGTTATGGTATGAAGATAATTGCAACCTCTAGTTCAATAGCTTATCGAGATATTGTGCAAAGTTTTCAGAACGAGAAGCAAATGGTTTTGATTTCTGATGATGAATATAATCAACTAGATATTAATAAAAATTTTGATTTTATTGGAGACCTTCTACTGACTAAAAATATTTTAGATAAATATATGCCCCTAATCGTAAAAAAATATAGTGAAAATTTAGATGAAGATAATCGAAATAGGATAATAAAAGCATATTATAATTTAGAATCTTTAGTTCAGGATTCGTTATTTTTAGAAGATTTACCGCTAGAACTTGATTTTAGTGAGGATCTAAAGAAGTTTCTAAAATTAGAGAATTTGCATTTAGATTCTAAGTTTTTAAAAGAACCCTATGCTATAATTGAATCGATCTTAAAAATCCATCAAACATGTAATTTGAAGACTGTCCCAGTTGCTTGTAATGTCGCTCATTACTTAGAC
>NZ_CANBCP010000081.1 GCF_947367085.1 uncultured Lactobacillus sp.
GAATAAAGAAATTGATAGAACAGATACTTTGATTAATATTTTAAAATCTTCTAATAGAGTGCCTAATTATAAATTGAGAGAAGAAGATTTTTTAATAATGCCCTATATAAAAAAGTATTCAGAGGAGCAGGTAAAAAAGATAGTAGAATTAATTACAATTTTGTGCCAAAAAGGTTATATGCATATTACCAGATTAATCGAAACTGAGATAGAAAATATTTTAATCAAATTATCTGAGTATAATTTAGAAACGAAAAATCTACTAGACTCATTAGACAGATATACTAGATCAAGTATATTTAATGAATGGGAAAGAAAGTATAGAATTTAAATTTACGTAGGTAATTTTGAAATCAGAATAAATCTAATTTATCAAACAGTCCAGGGAGGAATATCTCTTGACTGTTTTTTATTTGATTTAAGAAAAGAAATAAAAGAATGTAGCATATAAATAAAGCCATATAAACATATAACTAAATTGCACTCCTCCGGTGCAAAAAACAAGTTTAATGTAAGCGGTTAATTTAATACTATAAACATGTAGAGAGAAAAAGAAATAATTGATTATAGGAGGAATTCAAAATGAGTAAGAATATTTTATTAATTTGTGGTTCAGGTGCTTCATCAGGTTTTATGGCAGCAAATATGAGAAAGGCGGCTAAAAAAGCAGGATTAGATTATAAAATTCAAGCGAGAAGTGAAGCAGAATTAGGAGAATACGCTGATGAAATTGATGCTTTAATGGTTGGTCCGCACTTAAAAGCAGAATTTGATGCAATAAAAAATGAAGTTCCTGATAAAGTAAAGGTTATTTTAATGAAACCAGATTATTATTCAATTATAGATGGAAAAGCTGCAATTGAGGATTTAAAAGCACAATTGGAAAATTAAAAATAATAAGTCAGAAATGAGGTAAATAAAATGAATGGCTTCATGCATTTTTTAAATACAAAATTTGCACCTGGCGCTCAAAAGATAGCCAATAACGATTGGATAGTTACAATAAAGAATTCAATACTAGAAGTATTGCCATTTATCTTTGTGGGATCTTTTATTACTTTATTTAATATCCCATTAAATTTTTGGAAATGGTGGCCAGATTTAGCTCCAATTAGCAGTTTTACATTTGGTTTAGTTTCAATCTTTATTGCATTTTTATTTCCATTTAATCTAATGGAACATAAGAAATTAAAGAAACAAAGAATCATTGCTGGATTATCATCAGTTGCTTTGTTTCTTATGTTAGCCAATCCTACATGGGATAAAAGTGGAGCAATCGTTTCTTATCAATTTTCAGAATTTGGTGCAGGCGGTATGTTTGTAGCCTTGGTTGTAGGAATATATACTGCATTAATTATGGAAGCATTTGGAAAAATTTCTTTCTTTAATGAAGATACTTCGATGCCAGACTTTGTTATTGCTTGGTTTGATTCAATGCTCCCAATTACAGTAGTGGTAGCAACGGGATGGATTTTAACTTATCTTCTTCATTTTAATTTTTATAAATTGATCGTCGATCTGTTTTCACCACTTGCTAATTCATTGAATACATGGTGGGGCTTTACCTTATTCCTATTCTTTACTTGCTTTATTTATTCAATGGGAATTTCTGGTTGGGTGCTAGCTGCGGTAGACCAACCTGTAATGCTAGCTGGAATTGCTGCTAATGCTCATCAATATGCCAATGGACAAGCCGTTACACATATTTTTACAAGTGAATTAATTTATAGTTTTCCATGGATTGGTGGAGTAGGATGTACTCTTCCTTTAGTTTTACTAATGCTATTTGCATGTAAGTCACGTAGAATGAAGGCTTTAGGTAAAGCATGTATTGCACCATCAATATTTAACATTAATGAACCAGTTATTTTTGGTACGGTTGTGTGGAATCCATATTTAATGATTCCGCTATGGATTAATGGTTTGGTTTTACCTCTAATTACTGCATTTTGGTTTAAAGCAGGTTTATCTCCAATTCCGCATTCTTTAATGCAAATGTGGTATATTCCTTTCCCATTCGTCACTTGGATTGTAAGCCCAGCAATAAGTTCTATTATTCTATTAGTAATTTTATTTGTAGTTGGAACTTTAATTTGGTACCTATTTCTCAAGGTATATGACAATAGCTTAATTAAGGATGAATTAGCATAAATTGAAAAGAGGAGGGTATAAATGAAGGAAGAAACAGAAAACAAATCTGTCAAAGACACAATGGAAATTATACTTCATGCCGGAGATGCAAGAGAATTCATAGCTGATGCGATTGATAATGTAGCAAATTATGATTATTCCCAAGCTGAGAAAAATATGAAGAAAGCCGAAGCAGAGTTGGTAATTGCACATAGATTACAAACAGCAAAAATCCAACAAGAAGCTGAAGGAAAAAAGGTAGCATACTCAGTCTTATTTACTCATGCTCAAGATACTTTAATGACAATTAATAGTGAATTTAAGTTGACACAACACCTAATCAAAGTTTTTAAAGCAAGAGATAAAAAGGAAGGTAGAATCTGATGGTTATTAAAATGCGTGAAAACAAATATCCATATTTTCCTGAAAATTTCTTATGGGGTGGTGCACAAGCTGCAAGTCAAGCTGATGGTGCCTATCAAGAAGATGGCAAAGGTTTAAATTCATCTGATGTACAACCTTATCTGAAAAATAAATCTAATGCTGAAATTCAAAAGATAGAACAAGCAGGGATGACCTTAGAAGAAGTAAAGAAGAATAGTCAGGATACTGTTAACTATTATCCTAAAAGATTTGGAATTGATTTTTATCATACATATAAGCATGATATTAAACTATTAGCCGATGCAGGATTTAAAACATTTAGAACTTCTTTAGATTGGGCGCGGATTTTTCCAAATGGGGATGATGCTGAACCTAATGAAGCAGCTTTGAAGCATTATGATGAAATGATTGATTATATGCTTGAGCTAGGCATCGAGCCAATTATTACCATGAATCATTATGAAACATCAATCAATATAACATTGAAGTATGGCGGCTGGCCCAATAAGAAAGTAATTCCAATGTTTGAAAAATTTGCTAAAACCTTACTTGATAGATATGGAAATAAGGTCAAATATTGGATTGTTGTTAATCAAATTAATATGGTTCAAATTGAGCCTTGGCTTTCTGTGGGCGTAACTTCAGACCAGTATGATAATGAAGAACAGGCTTTATATCAAGCGATGCATAATCAATTTGTGGGAGCAGCTTGGGCTAAGCAATATGCACAGTCTTTACATAATCCTGATATTCAAATTGGAACTATGGTGGCTGACGGTACAGTTTATCCAGCAACTGGTAAGCCTGATGATGTAATTCTGGCAATGCGACAAAATAGAATGCAGTATTTTGTGACCGATGTGCAATTTAGAGGAGAATATCCGCAATTTGCTCAGAATTATTTTAAAGATAACGGTATTAACTTAGATATTACTGCTGATGAGCTGGAACTGATTAAGAAAAATCCAATGGATTTTCTTGCAATTTCTTACTATTACTCAAAAATGGTCGATTCAACCAAAAATAAGTACCAAGTAAACGATACGTCGGATAATCCTAATTTAAAAGAGAGCGATTGGGGCTGGGCAATTGACCCACAAGGATTATATAATACTCTGTCTCAATACTGTGATCGTTATCAAAAGCCAATTATTATTGCTGAAAATGGATTTGGTGCCTATGACAACTTAGAAGAAAATAAAGAGGTTCACGATTCTTATCGAAGCGATTATTTAGGAGCTCATATTGAGCAAGTGGGACGATGGAGCAAAGGTTATTGCTTATTGCATGTGGGGACCAATTGATATTGTTTCCTGTTCGTCTCAGCAAATGTCTAAGAGATACGGAATTATCTATGTTGATTTAGACGATGAAGGAAAAGGTAGTGGTAAGCGATATTTAAAAGATAGTTATTACTGGTACAAAAATGTGATTTCTTCAAATGGTAAAAAGATTTAAAAATTAAACTTAAGGAGGGTAGTGTCAAAATGGAAAAGAAAGATCGTCTTTTACAGTATTTACAGAAAAATCCAGGTTGGCATACCTCTCAAGAACTTGCTGTAGAAATCGGTTCTTCTAAACGGACAATAAAAAATTATATTTCACAATTAAATAGTAGAAATAATCTCATTGAATCAAGTGTTAGAGGATATAAGTATAACGCCGATAAATTGATATCTCCCTCATCTCGGACTTCTCAAAACAATATACCTACTAATAAAGAAGAAAGAGTAAATTACATTATTAACTTTTTAATTAATAATGCTTCTACAGTTAATCTATATGATTTATCAGAAAATTTATTTGTCAGTGAAACTACAATCTTGCAAGACTTAAGGGCTATTCAAACTAAAGTTCAACGTTTTAATATGAAGTTGAAAAGGGATGGTGAGTTCTGGCATTTGATTGGAAATGAACGTCAAAAAAGAAGTCTATTAAGTTCGTTAATTTATGAAGAAACTACTGGAACTTTTATGAATAGAAGTATTATCCAGGATAATTTTCCTGACATTGACGTTACTTTATTACGTTCTATTATTTTAGATACTTGTAGTTCAAATAATATTTATTTAAATACCTTTGATTTAAATAATATTTTACTGCATTTTGCTATTGTAATAAGTCGTCTGCAAACTGGACATTTGATGAAGCAAAATGAAGTAAGCAAGATACCAAATAAAAGAAGTATGGAGACACAAGCTTATAGAATTGTTTCAACTATTGAAAAAGAATATGGCGTTGGATTGGAAGAACCTGACCGTAAAGAACTTAGCTTGATTTTGCAAGCTTCAATTAGCGGAAATAATAAAGTTGAAGATAATATTAATGTAGAAACTAAGAAGTTAGTAGATGATTTGATTACCTATGTTTGGAAAACCTACCAGATTGATTTAAATAATGATAATTTTAAAGAAAGATTTTCTCTTCATTTAGATCGATTAATCACACGTGCTTTGACTAATAAAGTAGAGCATAATCCGATTGTTGGTAATATAAAAATATCATCCCCCACAATTTATGAATGTGCTGTTCTGATGGCTCATCGAATAGGTGAAAAGATTGGCATACAGATAGAAGATAATGAAATTGCATATATTGCTCTCCATATTGGAAATGCTATTGCCGAACAGATGTCAGATAGACAAAAATTATCAGTATTGGTTTTAATGCCTCACTATTATGATAATTCGGCCATTCTTTCCACTAAATTACAGTCACAGTTTTCTACTTATATTAATATTAAAGGAATAATATCAGATTCAAGTCAGATAAAAAATTATACGGCTAATGTTGATATTTTAATTGCGGTTAATTCAAATTATATCGATCATAATATAAGTACGGTAAATATTTCTCAATTTCTTTTGCCAGAAGATATTCAAAAGTTAAATAT
>NZ_CANBCP010000082.1 GCF_947367085.1 uncultured Lactobacillus sp.
TTTATAGTTTACTGCCATAAATTTCAATAGAAATGTTTCAATAAAAACACCTTTTTATTTGGAAAGGTGTTTTTATTGAAACACTTTTCTCTATAAGACTATACTTAAAAATTTTCCCCACCAAAAAAGACCAAGCAAAAATTGCTTGATCTCTCATTCGGTATTATTTAATTAAAAATCTTACTTCCTTAACTCATCAAAGAAGCCGTCGGCCTTTAAAATATCTAAGTAGCGGCTGATAGCGTCTGGCCAAGTTGGAAGTGGTTTAAAGCCGTTTTCTTCTAACTTACTCTTGTCTAAACGAGAGTTAAATGGACGAACAGCCTTTGATAAGCCATATTCTTCGGTAGTTACGGGAGTAACCTTAGTCTTATAGCCTGCTTGACGGTAGATTTCTTTGGTGAAATCGTACCAAGAAATATAGCCGGTCTTAGTACCATTTTCGTCATGGTCGCCTTCACTTGCTGGCAATTCTGCATTAGTTGCATGGTAATAGCCGTACTTATCAGTTTCAATCATGTCTACCAATAAACGAGCTAAATCAAAAGTATAAGTTGGTGTACCTACTTGGTCGCTAACAACTTTAACTTCATCATGGTTTGAACCAACTTTAAGCATGGTCTTAATGAAGTTAGAACCATTTACACCAAATACCCAAGCAATACGAACGATGAAGTACTTGTCTAAGGTATTAGCAACAGCTTCTTCACCGCCAAGCTTAGTTTCACCGTAAACATTTAATGGCTTGTAACCCTTAAAATCAGGTTCCCATGGTGTAGTTCCTTGACCATCAAAGACGTAGTCAGTTGATAAGTATACCATTGGCACGTCTAATTTCTTAGCTACATTGGAGATGTTTTGAGTACCACCAACGTTAACTTTACGTACAGCGGCGACTTTGTCATCATCTTCAGCCATATCAACTGCCGTCCAAGCTGCACAATGGACAATCACATCAGGATTTACTTCGCTAATAACTTTATCTACTGCCTCTTTATCTGTGATATCTAAAGCTATATATGGAGCGTTAGTGACAGGAGTACCATCAGCTACTCCAGCATATTCGGCAGCCAAATCTGAACCAACACCTTCATAGCCACGTTTAGCAAGTTCATTCATTACGTCATGGCCAAGTTGACCATTAACGCCAGTTACAAAAACTTTCATTAATTTACCTCACTACTTAAAACTTAAAAGTATCCTTTAAGCCTTTCCATTCTTGATCGCGTTCAGATAAAGTAAGCTTAGTACCATCATCAAGAGTGTAACCACTAGCATCTGGACTACCTGGGTAATCACCCTTAAGGTGTGGCCATTCGATATCAATTTCGGGATCGTTCCAAGCCATACCACCTTCATCGTTTGGGTGCCAGAAATCGTTAACCTTGTAGCAGAACTCTGCTTCGTCACTTAAAACAAGAAAACCATGAGCAAAACCTTGTGGAATTAAGAATTGCTTCTTATTTTCAGCAGTTAATTCAACACCATACCACTTACCGTAAGTCTTTGAATCGCTACGAAGGTCAACCGCAACATCGAATACACTACCGCGAACAGCACGAACCAATTTAATTTGTGGATATTTCTTTTGGAAGTGTAAACCACGAAGTACACCCTTAGTTGAGCTTGATTGGTTATCTTGAACAAAGTTAATGCTAAAGCCAGCATCCATCATATCTCTTTGATTAAAAGTTTCCATGAAGTAACCACGATCATCGCCGTGAACAGTTGGTGTAATAACTGCTAAACCTTCAATTCCACCAACATTTTTTTCAACTTTAATTTGTCCCATTTTTAATCTTCTTTCTCTTTAAAATTAGTAACGTAATTTACCTTCAGCAACGGACTGCAAGTGCTGTCCATATGGACTCTTACCATAGTGTTTTGCTGCTTCAAGTAATTTTTCTTTGTCAATCCAGCCATGAATATAAGCAATTTCTTCTGGTGCAGAAACAGATACACCCTGACGTTCTTCAATCATCTTTACATAATTAGAAGCATCAACCAAACTATGCATTGTACCAGTATCAAGCCATGCATAACCACGACCTAATAATTGAACACCTAAGTTACCATCTTGAAGATACATATCATTTAAACTTGTAATTTCAACTTCACCACGTGCACTTGGCTTAACTTGAGCAGCCTTTTCACTCACACCTGCTGGGTAAAAATATAAACCTGTAACAGCATAGTTACTCTTAGGTTGTTCTGGTTTTTCTTCAATAGATACAGCATTACCATTTTCATCAAAGTCAACAACACCAAAACGTTCTGGGTCATTTACGTAGTAACCAAAAACAGTTGCCTTCCCATTTTGCGCATCTT
This sequence comes from uncultured Lactobacillus sp., assembly GCF_947367085.1. Lineage (GTDB taxonomy): Bacteria > Bacillota > Bacilli > Lactobacillales > Lactobacillaceae > Lactobacillus. The sequence continues at coordinate 2,329 of NZ_CANBCP010000082.1, forward strand.
CAGCCGCATTTTTAAGCAAGTCAGTAAAGCCATTACCGTAAAAAATGTTGTCACCCAAAACCATGGCACATGCTTCACCGTTGATAAAATCTTCACCAATAGTAAATGCTTGCGCTAACCCATCGGGACTTGGCTGAACCTTATAGGATAATTTAACGCCAAATTGTGAACCGTCGCCAAGTAGCTCTTTGAATCGTGGCGTATCAGATGGAGTAGAAATAACCAAAATATCCTTAATACCGGCAAGCATAAGAGTTGACAATGGATAATAAATCATTGGCTTGTCGTAAACTGGCAATAATTGCTTACTTGTTACTAAAGTTAACGGGTATAAACGGGTACCTGACCCACCTGCTAAAATAATTCCCTTCATTGGCTTAATCCTTATCTAAAACTTGCTTCTTACCATACATTTCTTCGTAGTAATTTTGGTAATCGCCAGAAATGATGTTTTCCCACCATTCCTTGTTATCAAGGTACCATTGAATAGTCTTCTTAATACCATCTTTAAACATAGTTTCAGGAAGCCAGCCTAATTCGTTATGAATCTTTTCTGGATCGATAGCGTACCGACGGTCATGCCCCTTACGGTCAGTAACGTGCTCAATTAATGAGTATGGCTTGTCTAAGTAATCACAGATAAGTTTAACAATATCAATGTTAGCCATTTCATTGTGACCACCAATATTGTAAACTTCACCAAGTTTACCATTTTCTAAGATCAGGTCAATTGCCTTACAGTGGTCTTCAACATAGAGCCAGTCGCGAACATTCTTCCCATCACCGTAAACTGGTAATTTTTCATTGTTTAATGCTCTTTGAATCATCAAAGGAATCAATTTTTCTGGGAATTGATATGGACCATAGTTGTTAGAACAACGTGAGATGGTTACTGGCAAGTTGAAAGTTCTGCCGTATGCACCAACTAATAAGTCAGCACTAGCCTTACTTGATGAGTAAGGACTTGAAGTATGAAGCGGAGTGTCTTCATGGAAGAAAAGATCTGGACGATCCAAAGGTAAATCTCCATAAACTTCATCAGTAGATACTTGGTGGAAACGTTTGATACCGTATTTACGGCAAGCGTCCATTAAAACAGAAGTACCAATAATGTTAGTTTCTAAGAAAATCTCTGGATTTTCAATAGAACGGTCAACGTGACTTTCAGCAGCGAAGTTAACGATAACATCAGGCTTTTCGTCTTCAAATAACTTGTAAACACCTTTACGATCACGAATGTCTAACTTAACAAACTTGAAGTTAGGCCTGTCCATAACGTCTTTCAAAGTTGACAAATTACCTGCATAAGTCAAACTATCCAAACAGATAATTTCGTAATCAGGATGCTTCTTCAACATATAAAAAATAAAGTTTGAGCCGATAAATCCGGCACCACCAGTAACAACAACTTTCATGTTATTCCTCCATTAGTATTTTTTAGTTCATATGAAGTATATAACATTACGTTACGTCACCTTCAAGGGAATAAAATAAAAAAATGCCGTTTTTTAATTTCACACAAAAAAAGATCAAACACTTTGCTTTACAATGTGCTTGATCCTGAATTTATTTTTTACAAATAAAACATCCAACATCTTTAGTAATATGGAAACCATCTTTTACCTTATCGTCAACGTAATTTTTAAATTCATTATAGTGATCTAGTAAAATTGAATTCTGATTGCCATGACAAGATAAGATGTAGGAAATTACTGGCGTAGATTCAGATAATTCAATTGCGTCTTCATACTTATGACAAGTAATATCAGTAAAATCATGAGACAGCATTTTAGCTCCATTGTCTAAACCAAATCGATCATACAGGTTAGTTGAAGATAGAACAATTTCTGGATTAAACTCTTGAACTAAATCAGTAATTTCATACATATGCCTTTTAGAATAAGTAGAGCACGCAAAAGAAGCGCCCTTTTTCATTACTCTCTTTACTTCCTTCAAAGTCTTAGGAATATTGTCACAGTAAAAAAGCATATGATTAGCAATTACCAAATCAAACGTATTTTCCGCAAAAGGTATTTTTTGTGCATCAAATATTGCATATTGAAATTCTGATTTGTCCCCAATTTCATTCTTCGCATCGGCTAAGATACCTTCAGAAATATCAGATAACACAATGGTTAATCCCTTTGGGATTCTCTCTAGATTTTGTGACCATAGAGTACCATTACCAGCACCTAATTCTAGAATCTTCATCCCCGGCTTTAAGTTTAGCTGCCTAAACAGCCAATGGAACCATCCCTCTTTATTAAGAGAATAATCTCGGTGAAGCTTGATTCGCGCGGAAATATTAGAAGCATTTTGATACTGAGTATTTAGTGATTGATTCATTGAAGTCAAATGAATCAAATCTAGCATCTTATTCCAGTCTACTTCTTCTCCTGCTTTTAAGGTGCTACTAGTTGAATCAATAGCGGTAGCAACATTCTGCATTTCTTTAAGACGTTCTTCTACTAGTCTTTTTTGGATCTGCAGAGAATCAAGTAAAAGCTGCCTATCTCCTGATCCTAAAGTCATTTCTCGAATGTCTGTTAAAGAAAATCCAAGATACTTTAATAGAAGAATTTGTTGCAATTTGGCAAAATCAGCATCAGTGTAGCGTCTTGCACCACTTGCCGTGTGTGTTGATGGTTTTAATAAATTTTTTTGATCGTAATATCGAATTGTACGAATTGAAACATGCGCCTTTTTCGCAAATTCGCCGCTTGTGTAGTAAGTTGACATTTTAATTTTTTTAATCTTGAAGATTTTTTAGTGCATTTACCGTAGGTATTTCATTATGTCCAGCTGATCCTAGCCCTAAAATTTCATCATATAGAATATCTGTCATACATCCACTTACCATCTTATAGGGAATATCATAATTTTTTAAAGACCAATTTTCATCGAGTGCTCTAGCTGCAAAATGATTAATATTTGTAATGGCAGAATTTTGTGCTCGCTTCACAGTGATTCCATCTCTTCGTTGGTAAGCGGCAGCATTTTTTACACCTAGATATATTAAGTTGAATAT
>NZ_CANBCP010000083.1 GCF_947367085.1 uncultured Lactobacillus sp.
GTATAATGAAGTATAATGAAGTATAAAATTATATAGTAAAGTATAATGAGGTATTAAAATGTACAGTGAAAATCCATTTGATGCCGAATTTGGCGGAATTCCTGAACTATATCTTGATTTTAATAATGATGCTGTCAAATATGCTAAAAGAGCTCATCGCTATAAAAAACACCCTACTTACTCCCTATTTATTACAGGAGTTCGTGGCTCTGGCAAAACAGTATTCATGAATAAAGTTGGCAAAGAACTTAATAAATATGATGATACTGTTGTCGTAACTCTTCATAATACTGAAGATTTATTTCGCATGATGTATATAAAATTAGCACCAATGCTAAGCAAAATTAAAAAGTGGTCGTCTTCTATTTCAATTAACTTACCTTTTGTTTCGCTAAACTTTGCTGAAGCAAATGAAAAGCATGATGAGATTTACTATAAAACTGAAATCACTAAAATTTTAAAATTATTGAAGCAAGTTAACATGCGTGTCGCGTTTTGTATTGATGAAGTTTCTAATACACCAGCAATTCAGAAATTAGCTGAAGAATTTAATAATTGGAGTTTAAGTGAGCTTCAAGTTTCTGTTATCATGACTGGATTATTGAAGGAAGTAGCTGAACTTTCTAGTTCGCATAATTTAACTTTTTTGGTGCGTGCTGATAGATTTCATGTTAATAAATTGCAGAAACTATCAATTGCTCAAGCTTATATCAAGGTATTTGACATTACAAGTGATCAAGCTGAAGAAATGGCAGAGATGACACAAGGCTATGCTTATGCTTTTCAACTAGTCGGAGATTTAATGTATGAAGAACTAGCTAGCGGCAAAGGGTTTGATCAGGCTTGGAATTATACTAAATTAGCTTTTAAAGATACGCTTTTCAATCAAGCATATGATGTCATCTCACACGAATTAACAGAAATTGATTTTCAATTTCTCTATGAGATGTCAAAAGATAATAATATCAGTACAATTATTGAAAAAATGGATAAAAGCAAGCAATATGTCAATATGTATCGTACAAAACTAATTAAGTATGATTTAATTAGGCCGATTATTCGAGGTAAATTGGGGTTCACCCTACCACTATTTAGAGAATTCATCCAAGCAAAATATGACGAATTAAATTGGGGATAATAAAAGCTGGAAATGACAAAATTATGTCAATTCCAGCTTTTCTTTTAATTATTTTGAATATTCAAATCAACTATAATCATCTGATGATTATTATAGGCACTGTTTATACCCACTTCCCAGAAATCATCTTGAGTAATAGTTGTTTGCAGCTTATTACAAGTATCAAAAAATGCGTGGGGATTCAGTTCTTCATATGGCAACCAAATAAAGACAGAGCTTTTATCATCATAATGAATAGTCACAGAACTAAGATTCTTCCAATATAAAAATCGTCGTGCCAAATTATATTCTTCATTATACTCCATCATATTAGTTTTAACTTTACTTGCAGATTCGTAATCAATCACAAAATGGGCACTTTCACAATGTAAATCAACCGAGAACTCATCATTAGGATCATTATTAAATCTCCAATTATGAGCAAAATCCTTTTGAATATTGTTTAACTCAACGATAGGAACGGATTTAATTGGTAAAACCCCTACTTCACAATTTTCAAACCCAAATTCGATACTTACTAATTTTTTAGACATACAAATATCTCCTCAGCTGTCTAATAATTAATACCTAGTTTGTCTATGATCTCTTTTAGTTCTTTCTTACGAGAATATTCACGATAGATCAATTCTGCATTCAGAGCTGCATTTGATAGATCATCTTCTTTAGAATTTAATTTGTCAAAATCAAATTCTTCTCTTACTTTATCAAATGAAACCAATTTCCCAGGGTTCTCTTTAATCTCGTCTATCTGCGTAGTAATAGTATCTAATTCTTTTTTCAAATTCTCTTGTTCATAACCAAAAAATGATGCTTCTTCCATGATATCAACTAAAAGATCTAATAAATATCTTTGAGTTAATTGGTTATCAGCAATCCACCAGCCCATGATTTCGGTTTGAGGAGAAAACTCATAAGCATAGCTATTAGCATCTAATCCTTTTTTCTTTAAATCATCTACAAACACTAAATTAAAATCCGTGCCAATCCCTAACCCATCTTCCATTTTTCGTTGAATAAAGAAAATGCCCTGATTGCTACTTTTCGTAATCTTCATTTCCTTTAATCTTGACAAATAAGTGTGAAGACGATATTGGGAATACCTTCTGGCATCTCCGATTGTAACTTCATCTTCAAAATCATCTAAAGAAACCGGATATGTTTCTAAATAATTATCAATCAAACTTTTTTCATCAATGTTTTTTAGAGTTTCTTGAACTGTCTTCATTTCTTTTTCCATTTCTAAAAACATCAATCGCAGAGTGATTCTAATTATAACAAAAAAATTTGCAAATGCAGAGCTTATTTTTATTTACGATAATTTCTCTTCAAAAAATGTTCCATTGCTTCCGGCTCATGGCCAGTGATATGAGCAAAGTCATCACTTAAACCGTGCAAGTAACCCATTGCCCCACCTGCATACATGGAAGCAAGTTCATCGCCATCACCTTCAGAAGCATAAATTTTACCAAATTCTTCAACGCTTACTGGATGATAACCAATTTCATGGCCAGTAACTTCAGTCATCACAGCACCAAGTTCCGGCATTGTATAAGAACGCGCTTGAGTAAGCAAATAAGTTCTTCTACTCTTTAAAATTTCTTCATTCAAAGCCATCTTAGCCATTGCTTCGGCAGAATCATCTAAAGTAATAAAACTCATTGCTTGTTTGCCAACTGGATAGATCAAGCCTTTTCTTTCAATTAATTCAGGCAAATATGGTACTAATGGATCTGCGTACAAGGCATTTTTAGCAATAGCATAATTTAACTTCGTTCCAGCTAGTCGTCTTGGCAAATAACCATAAAATGGTGACATAATAAACGGGTTATCTTCTTGATCAGCAATAAAACTCATTGCTACTAAGTTCTTGACTTGATTTTCTTTCATTGCAGCTAGAACATTTTCAAGTTCTCTTACTCGATCAAAAACCGAATATGTTTTACTTGCTACATAAATTAAAGTATCAATATTTTGAAATGAACCTACTAAAGTAGCTTGTTTCTGAAAATCAATTTCGCGACCTTCGTAACCTGCGTCAATTAATCTAGTAGCATGATTTTTATTATGGACTAAGGCTACAATTTCATTTTTATCAATTTCTTTACTTAGTTGTTCGACCACTTTGCCACCTAAGTGACCTGTAGCACCTGTAACTGCTATTTTCATTTAAATATCCTCCACTACAACGGTAGCGGCTAAAGCAAAATTGAATAATATTAAACTATCAGATATTGTTGATACGATTTTAGTTAAGCAAAAAGAAAAAGAGCATAAACAAAAAGATGTTAAGTGACAAAATCACTAACATCTTTTTTGTTATCAGCTATTTCCAGCAATATACTCTTTTAATTGGTCTAACCTATTTATTCTAAAAGTAAATCCTTGCATCCCCAGATCCTTTGCGGCTTGGGTATTAGCGGCTAAATCATCGATAAATATACTCTCTTTTGCTTTTAATTCATATCTATTTAAAAGTATTTGATAGATTCGCTTGTTGGGTTTCATTATTTTCTCTTGTGCTGAAAAAACATAACCATCAAAATATTCTCCGCGCTCAGAATTTTTGACAAAATTAGCAAATTTCATCCCTGTATTAGATAAACCATATATCTTATATCCTTGTTTTCGCAGTTCAGAAATATATTCAAACACTGCTTCGTAAAAGTCGACTTTTTCAGGCCATGTGTCCATAATTAATTGCACCTTGTCTTTTAAGTCTCGATCAACACGACTCTTAAAAATCTCGGTTGCTTCTTGTTCATCTATTTTTCCAGCGTCAATTTCTAGCCATTGCTCTGACTGAAAAATATTTTTTAATAAAATTTCATGTTCTTTGGCTGTTAGGGGATATTTATCCAATATTCGATCAGGATTATAGTTCATAATTACATTGCCGAAATCAAAAATTATATTTTTTAGCATCTCTAATTCTTTCTAATTAACGATATTTAAAATATGTATTTCCAACTTATTATAATCAATTTAAATACAGAAAAAATAAAGAGATCGAATTCTCTTAAATAAGAATCGGTCTCTTCCCCTTTAAAAATCAGTCTTATCAGGATCATTAGCTAAGCCTGCTACACCATGTAAAGCATCTAATTTTGTCATGTCTTCAGGATTAATTTCAAAATCGAATACATCAGCATTAGCCTTAATATATTCAGGATGCACTGACTTCGGTAGTGGTAAGAATCCATGTTGTAGCGACCAACGAATCAAAACTTGTGCTGATGACTTGCTGTAATGCTGTGCAACTTCTTTAACTACATCATTACCTAATAAACCACCAGTTCCTAATGGACTATATGCTTCACTTAGTAAGCCGAGTTTTTCATCTTCAGCAACTACTTGCTCTTGCAAATCACTTGGATTCAAAAATATTTGATTAACTGCAGGTTTAATTTCTGCCTCTTTCATAAGAGCATCTAAGTGGTGCTTTCTAAAATTAGAAACTCCAATTGCCCTAATTTTACCAGCTTGTACCGCTTCCTGCATTGCTTGCCAACTTTCGGAATTCAATTCAGCCCAATTATCACGCATTTCTACTGGGTTTGGCCAATGAATAAGGTAAAGATCAAGATAATCTAAATTCAAATCTAACAAACTTTGATCAATAGCTTTCTTCGTTTTTTCATAACCATGATCAGAATTCCATAATTTAGTGGTAATAAATAAATCATGACGATTTATGCCACTTTGCTGGATCGCTTCACCCACGCTTTTTTCATTGCCATATGCTTTGGCAGTATCAATATGACGATAACCACAATTTAAAGCAGCTAAAACTGATTCTTTGGCTACTTCACCATTGGGAGTTTGCCAAGTTCCAAATCCAATGACTGGTATTTTAACACCATTATTTAAAGTATATGTGTCTTCTAGAGAATTAAATTTCATATATTGTCCTCCTAACTTGCACTAACTTTAGTATAGTAGAAAAATATAAATTTTTCATGAAAAGACATCATTATTTTATATTTTCAACTAGGATACCTTGAATTGAAAACAAAAAGACCATAATTTGTACTGAGACGTAAAAATTAGACAAATATTTGTTCTAGCTGACTAAGGCTTGATTTCGATATTCAATCGGAGTTAA
>NZ_CANBCP010000084.1 GCF_947367085.1 uncultured Lactobacillus sp.
AAAGACTGGTAATAGCCAGTCTTTGAATTATTCATTTTCATCATGAAATGCAATTGAAAATCCATTTTCCCAAGTATTATTTGGTGCTAAACGGTTCATGCCCTTTTTATCTTCTAAATCTCCACTAGCATCTACTGTATCTGCAATTCCCCACCAAGGCTCAATACAGATAAAATCAGCTGTTTTTGGATATTGTGACCACAATCCAACAAATGGAGCGTGGTCCATCTTGACGTTAATGTGATAATTAGATTTATCGCTACGAACAGATACTTTGTTGCGACCTTTTAATTGGAACACCCAAGCATCATCTTTGAAAAGTAAGTCGCTGATCTCAAATAATGAGTCGGTTGCTACCAAAGATCTGTTTGACCAATCAAGTAATGGAGCTTTTAAAGGAATTCTGATGTGATCAATTGATGGTTCAAACTTAAAGTAGTAATCAGATTTCTTTAAATTATTATCTGTTGGTAAATTAAAACCTGGATGTCCGCCGATACCAAAGATCATTTCTTCATTGCCAGTGTTGGTTACATCAAATCTTTCTTCTAAAAGATTGTTTAATAATGTATAAGTAACTCGCAACTCAAAATCAAACGGATAGCTCTTCTTAGTTTCTTGGTTTGCAATGAGTAAGAAAGTGATATGATTATCATCTTTTTCTTCAACTGTAAAATCCATGTTTCGAGCAAATCCATGCTGTCCCATATGATAAGTTTTACCTTTGTAACAATACTCATCATTTTTTAAACGACCAACTATTGGAAATAGAACTGGTGCATGACGTCCCCAAACTTCTGGATCAGCTTGCCAGATATACTCTCTACCGCTATTGTTGTCTTTGACACTTTGAATTTCCGCACCATGATCGGAAATAGTAGCTGTTAAAAAACTATTCTTAATTTGATAATCCATGATAAAAACTTCTCTTTATATAAATTTTTATAGAATGAACTTAGTTAAGTCCTTATTCATAATTATATCACTCAGTTTTGAATCCACGTACTTTTGAGTAATAGTAATTTCGCCCATATTCATATCTGGGCCTTCGTATAAAACGTCTTCGAGCAATTTTTCTAAAATAGTAGCCAATCTTCTTGCACCGATATTATCAGTACCTTGGTTAACGTCATAAGCAATTTCAGCAATTCGTTCAATTGCCTCTTGGGTAAAGATTAACTTAATACCATCAGCTTTCAAAAGAGCGATGTATTGTTTAAGTAAAGAGTTAGTTGGATCTTTCAAAATTTTTACGAAGTCATCTTGAGTAAGTGCATTTAATTCGACCCGAATTGGAAAACGTCCTTGAAGTTCTGGAATTAGGTCACTTGGTTTACTTTCGGCAAACGCACCAGCCGCAATAAATAAAATGTGATCAGTAGAAACTGGACCGTATTTTGTGGAAACTGTAGATCCTTCTACAATTGGCAAGATATCTCTTTGAACTCCCTCTCGTGATACTTCTCCAGAAGTACGTTTATTACCAGCGGTAATTTTATCTATTTCATCAATAAAGATAATTCCATTTTGCTGGGTTCTATCAATAGCACGTTGATATAAAGAGTCATAGTTCACTAATTTTTTAGATTCTTCTTGAATCAAAACTTCGCGGGCATCAGAAACTGGAAGAGTTCTTTTAACCTTCTTTTTGGGAATTAAATCGCCCATCAAGCTAGACATATCCATCCCCATTTGTCCCATCATATCACCCATTGGGTTAACTTTAGGAGCTTGTTCAACTTCTATAGTAACTTCACGGTTTTCAAGTAATCCCTTATCTAATTGCTCTGCAACACTGAGTCTTTCATTACGAATTTCATCAGTAACTTCTTCATTATCTTGATTTTGATCGAAATTCAAATTACCAGAAAGCATTTGCATCATTTGTTGCATAGAATTTTCACGATTTTCTCGTTTAATTCCAGGAACCAAAAGCTTTACTAGACGATTGTTTGCTTTTTTAGTAGCTGTGATTTTTACACGGTCAAATTGTTCTTTTTCTTCCATACGTACAGCTTCTTCAACTAAGTCACGGACCATTGATTCTACATCACGTCCCACATAACCAACTTCCGTAAATTTAGTTGCTTCAACTTTAACAAATGGCGCATCTACTATTTTAGCTAAACGGCGGGCAATCTCTGTTTTACCAACACCAGTAGGTCCTGCCATTAATATGTTTTTAGGCGTAATATCTTGTTGGACTTGTTTGGGCAGTTGCAAACGTCTGTATCGATTGTAAAGAGCAATAGCTACAGATTTTTTTGCTTCATCTTGCCCAATAATGTATTTATTTAAAAGTTCAACTATCTGTTTGGGAGTTTTTTCTTCAGTCATTTAATTCACCTAGATTTCATCGCTTGTAATATGATCATCAGTAAAGATATCAATTCCAGAAGCTATTTTTACTGCTTCTGTTGCTATTTGGGCTGCATCCATACCTTGACTATGGCGAGTCATCGCTAAAGCAGCAGCTTGCGCAAAATTACCACCAGAGCCAATTGCAACGACATCTTCGTCTGGTTCTAGTACTTCACCATTACCTGAAATTAATAATAAATCCTTGTCATTAAATGCAATTACCATCGCTTGTAATTTGGCTAAAGTTGGATCTTTGCGCCAACTTTGTGCCATTTCGACCGCTGCTCTTCTAAGATCTCCAGAATAAGCTTCTAGTTTTCCTTCAAGCATTTCTTGTAGACTAACTGCATCAGCAACGCCACCAGCAAATCCAATAACTACTTTATTGTGATAAATTCGACGAATTTTCTTAGCAGTAGCTTTAGCAATTACTTTTTCGCCTAAAGTAACTTGACCGTCTCCGGCAATTGCAGTTTTGCCATTATATCTAACAGAACATATAGTTGTCATTTTTATTTAGCCTCGTTTTCTTTATTATTTCTTGGGAAAAATTTCTCATAGTCTGATTGTAAGTGCTTCATAGTTACGTGAGTATAAATCTGAGTTGTAGATAAAGACTCATGACCTAACAATTCCTGAACGCTTCTCAAGTCAGCACCATTATCGAGCATCTGAGTAGCAAAAGTATGTCTAAGCATATGAGGATGAACTTTTCCAGAGATACCAGCTTTATTAAAAACTTTTTGCATCACATATTCAATTCCTCGACTTGATAACTTGCGACCTTGATCATTCAAAAATACATAATTTTGGTCAATATTATTCTTTAAAAGATTACTTCTAGCCTGATCAAGATAAGCTCTTAAAGCTTTATCTGTAGAATCACTAAAAAGAACATAGCGATCTTTATTGCCTTTTCCGTGAACTAAGATTAATTTCAGATCAAAATCTATCTGGTCCAAAGTTAAGTTGCTTATTTCACTTAAACGCATTCCTGTCGTATAAAAAAGTTCAAATAAGGCCAAATTACGTATAGAAAGATCATCTGAAGAATTTGATAAACTATTCAAGACCTGCTTAACTTGTTTTTCATAGAAAAATTGCGGCAAGCGCTTTTCTCCTAATCTCAAACTAATTAATTGCATAGGATCCTGTTTAATTAACTTTCTTTTTATCAAAAAATTGTAAAAAGATCGTAGACTAGACATCTTTCTTGATTGAGTTGTACGCGAACGTGACAAGTTTGCCAAACTTTGCAAAAAAATCTCAATATCACGGCTGTGGACTTGATCCCAACCGGTGAAACCACCGTTTTCTAGTAAAAATTTTTTAAACTCTTGTAAGTCATTTAAATAGGCTATAATTGTATTTTTACTGTATCCACGTTCATTTTTTAAATAATCATCAAATAAATTGATAAAGTTATCATTTTCTTGGGACATATGATTATGCTTCTAGCTTATTTTTAAAATCTTCTAAATCAGCTAATGCCTTCTTAGAAATTTCCAAATGTCGTTCTTGTTTGTTTCTTACCTTGTGATCTAATTTAGGTAATAAAGCGTAAGATGCATTCATTGGCTGAAAATGTTTAGCTGAAGTTGTGGTTATATAGTTAGCCATTGAACCTAGAGCAGTAGACTTAGGAAAAATCAGCTCTTGTTCACCGCCTGCTAAGCGACTGGCGTTGATCCCAGCAACCAAACCTGAACCAGCACTTTCAACATAACCTTCTACTCCCGTCATTTGACCTGCAAAAAACAAACCAGGCTGTTTACGAGCTTCATAAGTTGCATTTAAAACTTCCGGACTAGCAATATACGTGTTACGGTGCATCTTACCATAACGAACGAACTTAGCATTTTCAAGACCTGGAATCATTGAAAATACACGTTTTTGTTCACCATATTTTAGATGAGTTTGAAAACCGACAATGTTATACATTGAAGCAGAGGCATTATCTTGGCGAAGTTGAACTACCGCGAATGGAGTTTTATCTGTTTTTGGATCTTCTAGACCTACTGGCTTAAGAGGACCAAATAACATTGTTTTTTCTCCACGCTTGGCCATTACTTCAATTGGCATACATCCCTCAAAAACATTTTTGTCTTCAAAGCCGTGAAGCTGTGCTGTTTCAGCAGAAACTAAATTTTTCTGAAAATTATAGAACTCATCTTTAGTCATCGGACAGTTAAGATACGCAGCTTCGCCCTTATCATACCGAGATTTTTTATAAACAATATTCATGTCGATTGAATCTGCATCAACAATCGGTGCTGCAGCATCAAAGAAATGAAGAGAATCAGTACCACAAAATTTCTGTATTTGCTCAGCTAAAGCGTCTGAGGTTAACGGTCCTGTAGCGATAATTGTGATTCCTTCTTTAGGAATCTCAGTAATTTCTTCTTCATGAATCGTAATGTTGGACATTTGTTTTAGTGTCTCAGTCACTTTTTGACTAAATTTATCACGATCTACTGCTAAAGCTCCCCCAGCTGGAACTGCAGTTTCGTCAGCAACTTTCATGATTAAAGAATCTAACTTACGCATTTCTTCTTTTAATAAGCCAACTGCGTTGGAGAGCTGATTTGAGCGCATAGAATTAGTACATACCAATTCAGCAAAATTTGCGGTTTCATGAGCAGGAGTAAGTTTTTGAGGACGCATTTCATAAAGATCAACGTCAATACCTTTTTTTGCTACTTGCCAAGCTGCTTCACTACCAGCGAGGCCTGCGCCAATAATAGTTACTTTT
>NZ_CANBCP010000085.1 GCF_947367085.1 uncultured Lactobacillus sp.
CCTTCATATGTTTTAATATGTTTCATTTTTCTATCTTATCTCCAAATGCATAAATAAATGATGCTACCAATCAAACCTACTAGCCAAAATACAATATCAACTTTCCATTCAGACCAACCCAGCATTTCAAAATGATGGTGGATAGGGGTCATTTTAAATATTCTCTTACCTGTAGTTTGAAAAGAAATAACTTGTAAGATAACACTCAAAGTTTCCAATACGAAAACTATCCCTACTAATAATAATGACCAAGGACGATTTAAGAAAACAGATACTGCTGCTAAGCCGCCCCCTAAAGCTAGCGAACCAGCATCACCCATAAATATTTTAGCTGGTTTATGGTTAAAAATTAAGAACCCGACTAAACCACCAATTACACTTAAAGTAAAGATTAGAATAATAATATTATTCTGTTTATAAGCTAAATATGCGTAAGTTCCATATGCAATAATTGATAGTCCTGTTGCAAGTCCATCCAAACCATCAGATAGATTAACTGCATTTGAAAAACCAACAAGCCAAATCAATACAAAGGCTGAAAACAAGAAAACATTTTCTACCATTCCTGCAAATGGAATATATAATTCAAATGGAAAATGATCACTATATGCAATAAAAATAATTAAAGCTGCAATAATAATTTGGCCCAGTAGCTTTTGCCAAGCTCTCAAACCAAGATTACGTTTAAAGTATAGCTTTATCCCATCATCTAAGAATCCGATTAGACCATAGCCGAAAAATGCAATAATTAAAATCCATCCAACCTTACTTAGATCTTTTTGCCATAATGCAACCCAAATTGTTGAAATAATAGCGGCTAAGACAAAAACCACACCACCCATCGTCGGAGTGCCAGATTTTTTCTCATGCCATTTTGGGCCCTCATCTCGAATTTGTTGTCCTTCATGATGCATTTTCATAAAACCGATAAATAATGGTAATACTATTACCGTAAGCGCAAAGCTTGAGATAAATGGTATTAAACTATATTGCATTTTTAGCTCCTTTAAATCTTTATTTTAGAGTAACTGATAATTTGCTGTCTTTATTTATAACTTGCCCTTTAGGTATGGTTTGACTAACAACTTTATGACCCGTACCTTTTATACTGATTGGAATCTGAGCACTTGAGGCAAAGTTGGTTACATCTTCTTTACTCCATGAACGCATATCCGGACAATAAACTGTTCCTGAAGTAAAGACAAATACTTTGTTGCCCGATTCAGTCTTAGTGCCTGCTGCATAAGCTTGCCGAATCACACTTTGTCCTGTCCCGATCACTTCCAGTGTTAAGCCTTCTTTAGCTGCACTTTCGCGTGCAACTGATAGTTTTTTATTAGTTAATTGTGGAACGGTAACTATATGTGGTGCATTGTCAGTAGACATTGATGAGATCAATCTACTCATTACGGGCTTAAAAATCGATGCCAAAATCTTTTCAGCAGGATCTGACATCTTTTGTGGTTGTCTCATAGTTAAATAGACACAATAACGTGGATCATTAGCAGGTGTTAATCCTACCACTGAGAAGATATAGTTATTAGCCCCCGATAAATAGCCACCTTTAGGTGAAGCAATTTGAGCTGTTCCAGTTTTTACGGCAATACTTTTACCCGGAATATTATATGCAGCTCCTGTCCCATATTTAGGATTTAAAACATCTTGCATAAGCTTTAAAGTCGTTTGAGCAGTCTGCTTTGAAAATACGGGCTGACCAACTTTTTCTTTATGGAATTTAGAAATAACTTTTCCCGATGGTGAAACTATCTTTTCGACCAATTGTGGTTTTAACATCTGGCCATCGTTTGCTAGAGCACTATAAACTTGCATCATCTGCATAACATTAACTGTAACGCCTTGTCCAAAAGAAGTTACTGCTCCATCCAGATTACTCTTAATATTTACAAATCCAGGATTTTCACCAGGAAGAGTCACATTTGTTTTCTGACCAATTCTGAATTTCTTCAAATATTCTTTCCAAGTCTCATTGCCCATCTTTTGCTCTAAGGTTGCCATTCCGACATTACTTGAACGAGGGAACGCTTGAGACATAGGAATACTGCCCCAACCTGTCACATTCCAGTCATGAATAGTTGACCCATTAAGAGTAATTGAGCCTGATTTATAATATTCATTTGGATTATAGTGACCAGATTGAATTGCGGCTGTCATTGAAAGAATCTTAAATACTGACCCAGCTTCATAAGAATCTTGAATTAAAATATTACGCCAATTTGAATTCAAATTCTTTTTAGTTTGCGGATCAAAAGTTGGTCTTTGAGATGCTGCCAAAATTTTCCCCGTCTTTACGTCTTCGACGACTGCTGTTAGACTCTTGGGCTTATATTTATCTTGAACACTAGTCATCAAATTCTCTAAATAAGATTGAAGTTGAGAATCCAAAGTTAAGTAAATATCATCACCATTTTTGGCTGCCTTGTAAGTATGACTGCTATTTGGCATTTGATAATTTTCAGCGTCAACAAAAGCTTCACGATAACCATCTTTACCAGCTAATTGTTTATTGAAATACTGTTCTAGCCCCATCGTTCCTACCAAATCTTGCTGATGAGTCTTTTCATTGTTTTCTAGCTGAGCCAGTCCAACTACGTGAGAAGCAAACGCGCCATTTGGATAAAGTCTAGACGCAGTTTCCATAAATCTGATACCAGGCAATTTCATTGCCTCAATTTGTTTGCGCTGACGCATTGTTAGACCTGAACCTGCAGTTCCAAATTGAACTTGATATGCTTTATGCTTGGGATTCAAGTATTTTAATATTTCACTTTCACTTAAAGGTAAAACTTGAGCCAGTTTTTGAGCAGTCTTTTCCTTATTTACAACATACATCGGTTTATTGTCATAAGTAACCGAACTCTTATCTAAAATTGCATAGACAGTGTATGTATGTGAATCTTCAGCAATCGTTAAACCATTGTGATCATAAATTGAACCGCGAGTTGCTTTAAGAACCTCATTTCGACTATAAAGCTGATTAGTTCGTTTAGACAGATCTTGACCTGCAACCTTTTGAGATATACCTATATATAAAAATCTACCTATAAATACAAGAAAAACCAAAGCCAAGACTATTTGGAGGATTCTCCCCACCGTAAAGCGGTAGCCGTGGGCTTTGGATCTATTTCTGTTTAAATTATTGAATTTTTTCATTAACGGACATTCCTAATATTGCTTTCAATCAAGCGTAAACCTTGTTGTTTGGCAATCTTGTTCATTCTGCTAGTTGATGTTAATTCACCAATTTCTTGACGAAGATCGGTATTACGATTTTGCTTAGAAGTAATAGTTTGTTCTTCTTTAGCTAATGTATGTTGTGCATTAGTTGAAGAAACGCTGGCTGAAACCAACATAGTCATTAGTCCAAGTGTAATCACACTTCCTATTGCGATCAACGTCTTTTCTAAACGACTCCAGGGAACACTCTTAGGATTTAATACTATAGTTTTCTCTGGCTGCTCAGTTTCACGTTGAACGGTCTGTTGATAATTTAAATTTCTTGCTGAGCTATCAGCCATTGCTTTCTCCTTTAATAACTACTATCTATAACTTTTCTGCAACCCTCAACTTGGCACTGTGTGAGCGATTATTTTCCCTTAATTCATCGCTACCTGCCATGATAGGTTTGCGACTTACTAGTCGCAATGTTGGTTTTGCATCAGCTGGAGCCATCGGCATTCCCCGAGGGATCTCAACTTCTGAATATTGTTTAAATATCTTCTTAACGATCTTGTCTTCATGTGACTGAAATGTAATAACACAGATTCTGCCACCTGGCTTTAAAAGACTAATTGCTTCTTGCAGCGATTCTTTTAAAACATCCAATTCATTGTTCACCGCTACTCGAATTGCCTGAAATGTCTTTTTAGCGGGATGTCCCCCACTTCTTCGAGCAAAAGCAGGAATAGCTTCTTTAATAACTTCTACTAAGTCAAAAGTCGTGACAATAGGATGCTGACTTCGTGTTTCCACAATTTTGCGAGCAATTTGGCGAGAAAACTTTTCATCACCGTATTGATATAAAATATCAGCGAGCTCTTTTTGTGACCAAGTATTTACAATTGTGTAAGCATCAAGCTCTTGGCTTTGATCCATCCTCATATCTAACCTAGCATTAAAGCGATAAGAGAAACCACGTTCAGGTTGATCAAATTGAGGCGAGGAAACTCCTAAATCATAATAAATACCATCAATTCCATCTGAAAAACCTAGCTTTACTAGATCATCTTTCAAATGGCAAAAATTATCATGAACTAGTTCTAACCTCGGCTCGCTGCCTTCGGCCAAATTATCAGCAAAGTTCAACTTTGCTGCTGAAATAGCGTATTCATCTTGATCAAATCCGACCACAGTCCCCGATTTCAACTTGCTGAGTAAGTATCGAGCATGGCCTCCGCCGCCAAAAGTTGCGTCCACATAAAGACCATCATTTTTTGGATTTAAATTCTTAATTGTTTCGTGTAAAAGTACACTATAATGCTTGAATTCCATAATTATAGTTCAATGTCATCCAAGTCTTCAGCGATGTCGTCGTAGTTTTCGTTAGCATCTTCAGCAAAATCCGCCCAGCGCTGTGCTGACCAAATTTCAATTCGATCTGAGACACCAACGATAACACATTCTTTATCAAGTCCAGCATGCGTTTTTAGCGTCGTGGTCAGATTGACACGTCCCTGCTTGTCGAACTCCGTTTCCATCGCACCTGAGTAAAAGAGTCTCGTAAATTTACGAGCACTTCTCTTAGTCAGGGGAAGTTTGGCTAACTTAGCTTCGATTTTTTGCCATTCTGGTAAAGGATAGCCAAAAATACAGCCTTCCATTCCACGAGTAAATACAACGTTTTCACCAATCTGGTCTCTAAATTTAGCTGGTATGATCAGCCGACCTTTACTGTCCAGATTGTGATGATATTCACCCATGAACATGGTCTAGCCCCCTTTCCAAAGACTAATTTACCACAAATCACCACTTTCTACCACATAGTTACCCAACTTTTTTCTTATTATATTATTTATTTTTTCCTTCTATGATTTTTTCAAAAATAAAAAGGCTGATATATCAACGTTTTCAGCCTCTT
>NZ_CANBCP010000086.1 GCF_947367085.1 uncultured Lactobacillus sp.
ATAAGAGACAGCTGTAATTGATATCATATCAACTACAGAGCATTTTCTTTATTCTAATTTTTGACTTTTATCTAAGGCATCGTCTTTTAAAGGACGATAAAAACGTCGATTATCTTGTGATTGGATAAATTCAGTGAAATGACCTGGCTTAGTGTGTTGCAATGCATTAGTAATTGCGTAAACAGTCGCATCTAAATCATCAATTTTATGTAGTAATTCGGCTTCAAGTAATGCCGGCTCTTTTGCTGCTCCATATTCAGGCAAGCCATGGTGTGATAATACCATATGCCGTAATAAAACTACATCTTCACTATGAGGATCAATATTTAATTCTTTAGCCGCAAGCATAATTTGTTCATCAATTAAAACCAAGTGACCAATCAAATTTCCCTCGGTTGTATACTTTGTAGCAACTACGCCCGATAATTCAATCACTTTCCCCATATCATGAATAATGCAGCCAGCATAAAGTAGTGAACGATTCACTTGTGGATAAGTATTGCATATCCCTTCAGCATCTCTAAGCATGGTCGCTGTATGGAAGGCGAGACCGTTTTTTACGGCATGATGGTTGGTTTTACCAGCAGGATAAATAAAGAATTTGTCGTGCCATTTTTTTAACAGATAACGGACAATTCTATTCCAAGTGGGATTCAAAATTTCAAAAACCTTTTTGTTAATTTCTTCTTCCAAATCCTTTTGTTTGATTGGAGCTGTCTTAACAAATTGACTTAAATCATAACCTTCATTTTCTCCGACAATTCTTAAAGAATAAATCTTTATCTGGGGCCTATCTTGATACTCTTCTCTTTTTCCATTTAATTCAACAATTGATCCAGTACTAAATTTTTGAGCATCTTGAGCAGTTGCATCCCAATAAATCCCCCGGATTTCTCCACTTCCATCACTGAAATTTAAAATCAAATACTGTTTACCATTCTTACTAGTTCTCAAAATTGATTCTTTTAGCATAACAACAACGTTCATTTCTTCGCCATCGTTATAGTCCATAAGTTTTTTAAACAATTATTTCACCTCACTTGTTAAACTAATGACATTTGAATTGAATTCATCGGCAAGTTCCTTACGGTGAGTAAAAATCAATACCTGCATTTTCTGCGATAATTTTTCTATCAACTGAACAATATAGTCAGTTCTTTGCTGATCAAAGTTTACAAATGCATCATCAATTAAAATTGGCAATGAAATTTCATCTGATATTTGTTCAACAAACGATAATTTTAATGCAAAATATAGTTGTTCACTTGTCCCTCGGGATAAAAATTGAACTTCTTTCTTCTTGTGATTTGAATCAATCACAACTAGCTTCTTATCTAATTTTAAATCAATGTAGCGTCCTCCAGTAAGTAATTTAAAGTATTCTTTCGCACTAGACAGCATTTTTGGAAAACGCTCATTAGATGCTAAATCTAGACTTCGAGCAATCCAATTGGAAACACTCAAATCAGACAAATATTCTAATATCTGGTCTTTTAATTGTGACTGTAAGCTCGCCAAATTTTGTTTTTCGTTAAAAACATCATTTGAATCCGCCAAATTGTTCTGTTTAATTCGAACTTCAGCTAATTGCTCTTGTACATTAGTAATTCGAGCTTGACAGTTAGCAATCTTTTCATCTAGCTCAGCTAACTTTTTATCAACAGAATTATCTGACTTTTCTAAAGCTTGAATTTTAGATAAGTCATCGCCCAAATTATTCAAAATGGTTTCTATTTGTAATTTTAAGCGTTCTTGATCAGCAGCTTGAGCTTTGCGATCGTCAAATTCTACTTGATTTTTGACTTGAGCTTTAGTGTAAATTAATGCCAAAGTTTGCTGCTGAAGTTTTAGCTCAGGACCAATTCGATCTAGTTCTTGTTTTAATTGATTAATCTGTGAACTCAGCTGTAATTGATCATTTACAATCTGTGCCAAGTTCTTTAAATTGGCAGAAATACTTTCTTGATCATCATATTTTGAACCTAAAATTTGCTTTAACTTTAATTCGAAATTTTGAATTTGTGAAGCTAATTCATTGATTTCAGTCTGATTTTGAGTTAGAGATTTTTGCTTGGCTTGTAGCTGATAAAGCAAGCTTAAAGTATTATCTAAATTGAAAACATCAGGATTAATACCATATTTTTGTTGAAATTCTTTCTTTTGATCCTGCGGCTGTTTTTTACTTTGATTAAACCAAAATCCTCCAATGACCCCTACTATCGTTAAAACTAGCCAGACAAAGTTTTTGCTGATAAAAGCTAATATAGCACCAACTACTGCAATTATCCAGCAAGCCGATACTAAATATGATTTATCTGATGAGTTATCTTTATCTTGAAGAGATTGAAATTCACTTTTAAGGTCGGCAATTTGCGTTGCATCCAAATTTTGAATCTTTAAAATGTCAGGATTAATTGTTTCAGTTTGAGCAATTTCTTCTTTAAGTTGTTGATTATTTTTTTGAAGTTGATTGACTTCATTTTGCCATTGCAAAAGCTCTGCTTTTTGATCCACTAAATCCTGCATCTGAGAAACTTGAGTCGGATTTGATTGCTTCTGAAGTTCATTTAGATATTCCTGCTTAGAATTTAGCGAATTGGTGAGATTTTTAATTTCTAAAGATAAAGCTTGGGCTTGATCATAAAGAGGTTTAGAAAAAACAATCTCTTTTGTTTGCTTTTTAAGCTGCTGATATTCATCAAAGTTTTTGACTTTCTCTTTAATCAACAAAAGCTTCTGATTTTCCTTATTTAACTTTTCTAATTCACTTTGAGCATCTTTTAGATTATCTTCCAAATCTTTAGTTTGTAATAAAAACTCCTGATAAGAATCAAATTGCTGATTTGTTTGCTCAACTCTTTTTTTCTGATTATCAATTTTAGTTAACAGCTGATTTATAACAGGCTTACGACCCGTCTTTTTAAACAAATTACTGGCACTGTCAGTATAACCTTTTCTTAGCTTTAAAAGTTTATTTGACTGAGCAGCTCCTAAGAAATAAATTCTTTCCATCAATTCATTTTGATTCAAGCTAGTGACTTGCGTTAACATTTCTTGGTTAAAAATAAAGGAATCTGTATAAAAGTCACCATCAATATTTTTGATTTTGTCAAAAAAAGTGGTTTCAGGAACTTCTTGACCATCTAGCCAAATCTTTAAGCTACCCTTTTTTGAATCCCCAGAAGCATAGGTCCTTTGCAAAATAAATTCTTGACCTTTATCTTCAAAATACAACCGTCCTCCCATTGGACTCGCTTTACTCAAAGGAAAATAATCTTCAAAAAAGGCAGACTTATTATTTTTTAAATGAAAGCCAAAGATAATCTGCTTAATAAAAGCTACTGTCGTACTCTTTCCTGCCTCATTTACTCCAAAAAAAACATCTAAATCAGGCTTTAAATCATAACTAATCTCATTTATTTTCCCGAAGTGAATGATTTGTATTTTAGTTAGTCTCATCTTTAATATCCTTTAAATCATGGCCTAATTTTACAGACGACAATTCTTTTACTTGCTTTAAAAAAGTTGAATCATCAATAATACTTTGTGCTTGCTCAGACTTTCTAGTCAAATCTTTTGCTAAAGTCAAAATAGCATCATCGTCTAATACTTCTTGGCGAGCTTGAGTAAAGTACTTTTGATCATTATTATTCAAAACAATATCAACTTTATCTTCAAAATAAACTTTTACCAAACTGGAATTGAATTCTAATTGTTTTGAAATTTCTAACCAAGAATCACTGTCTTGTAAAAATTCACGATCTTCTTGCGATAGATTTTGAGCTCCGTCAATTGTTAGACCAAATAAAGTAGTTTGTTTATTATTATCGTTTAACACCTGATAAATATTCGTTAGGAGTTCTTGCCTTGATAGAGGGCTGCTTAGATTCAAGTTAACTTTTTGCCAAATGACATCGCTAGTTGGGATAAAGTTAATTTCAGTATTTTTTTGTGAATCAACTTGTCCTAGTAAAAATCCCTTTTGGCCGCTTTCATTAATGTGTCGGCCTTGAATATTGCCGCTATAAGCAACTAAAGGAGCTTGACTTAAAGTTTGTCGTAAATGAATATGCCCCAAAGCAAAATAGTCATAATTAAGCTCTTGAAGCTCACTTAATTTAAAAGAAGAATAATTATCTTGATTTTTATTAATTGAACTACCTGCATGCATCAGCCCAATAGTATAATTATCATCTTTTGCCGGGAACTTAACTGCCATATCTTCTGAAATATGATTTTGTCGATAAGAAAAACCGACGACATCATAATTGAAACCAGCTCGTGTTGTAAAACTTGCTTTCTCAATTTCTTGATTCTTACCTAATAATTTAAAATATTGAGATTGCGGCAAAAGTAATTTTTCTGGGTTAATATAGTCATGATTGCCTAAAATCATAACTACCTGAATCTGTTTATCAACTAATCTTTGTAATTGCTCTTTAAAAAATAATTGACTATGTGGACTGGGATGAATAGAGTCAAAATTATCCCCTGCTAATAAAACTAAATCAACATTCTGATCAATTGCATAATCAATTATCTTAGTAAAAGAATTTTCAGTAGCTTGCTTAATTTGATTAAACTGGTTAGATGGCAAAAAAGATAGCCCTAAAAATGGGCTATCTAAATGCACATCCGCTAAGTGAATAAATTTCATAATTATTTTTCTGATTCCAAATCTTTGTATAAATCACTCAATGGTTTGGTAATTGCAGTTTGAACATCGTTAACTAATTGAAATACTGCTTGTTCTTTAGAAATCATATCTTTCAAATCATCATTGTT
>NZ_CANBCP010000087.1 GCF_947367085.1 uncultured Lactobacillus sp.
GTATGTTATTTAACAAACAAAAAATACGAGGAGATAAAGTAATGAATAAGAAAAATGATGTTAATTTTATTGCCAAATACAATGGTCAACGAAAGTTTGGCTTAAGAAAACTGTCAATTGGATTGACTACAGTTATTCTAGGTACAACCTTTTTTGCTTTTTCTAATTCAGCCCAAGCTGCTGAAACTAACTCTACTTGTCAAGTAGCACAAGCATCTACAACAGATTCTGCTAAAAAAATCTTAGTCAATTCTAAAGAAGCTAGCGCTACAAAAGCTGTCGAAAGCAAATCTAACGAATCTCAAGAAAAATTATTCTCTGAAAATCAGGCTAAAGACTCTACACCTACCAGTAAATCAACTTCAGAAATTAAATCAAAAAAATCTACTCCATACAGTGTCAACATTGGTCCTGATGAGACACAATATTTGATGGCTAACAACGATAATGGCCATATTCAAGTTGATTTTAAAGGTGATCAAGATTCGCATCTATTTAAACAAGGTGATTCATTCTCTATCTCTGTAAACAATCAAGATAACTTTTTAAAATTTTCAACTAACCTCCCTACTTTTGACGGTTCACTTTCTAACTTCAAAACTAGTCAAGATAACGACACTTTCACCTTCACTTACCAAGGCAATACGCCATTTAACTTACAAAATGGCTCAGTCACTCTCAATTTCTTAGGAAACAATGATGCGGTTCTCAAATATAATAAAGACCACAACATCACTAATCCTAAACAATTTGTAAATATTGATCGTCAAGTTTCAGTTAGTTTTCCCGACCAAGAAACTGTAAGTAAAGAAATTCATATTGGTTTATATCCATATGCTAATGTTGTTGACCGCAAGGAAATGGTTAACGGCTATCCTTGGCAAGCAAAAGTTGTCTTTACCCCTGCTGATCCAAATGGTTTTGTAGAAAATAATGTAACTTATACCGGTCCAGAAGAAGCAGCAAAACAAGACATCCCTGCTCAAGATCAAAAAGATGCCCGTTTAATGCAATATGTAATTAATTGGAATTATGGTCGAGGATTTGACAAAACTATCGTTGATCCCTTAGACGATGTAATTGCCAACCTTAAATTTAGTGATGGTCAAAAGATCTTGCCTCATACAATCAGAGTCTTTCAAATTACTGATCCTTCTCTTATTGGCGCTTTAAATGAAAACACTCAAGAAATTGATCGGCGTGCACTCGATAGCGAAACTTATACCAAAATAACTACTTCTGGACACGAAGATACTAATTTTGAAAAATTCTTACAAGACAGCATCAATACAGATCAATCTCAAATTTCAATTAACCAAACTGGTCCGTTCAAAGTCGCAGGTCAAGATTATTCAACAAAAGGTGCCTATTTCATTCAATTAGATACCCTTCTTGATCTTAAAGACAATCTTAATCATTGGAGCCAGCCAGGCGAAGGTCCTTCAATTTCTTATCCAATTAAAAATGGTTACGATATCCATGGTAGTGGGGACAACATCCATACTCAAACTTTCTTAGGATTCAATACTGCATCAGGAATAGGATCTGAAGTCAAAGAAAATATTCATGTTTACTATGTCGACGATGACGAAAATAAAAAGATTTTGGATCAAGATAATTTATTAGACGGCGTTCCAAATACTAGTTCCAACTATTCAACAACTAATAAAATTCACTTTTTTGAAAACCAAAACTATGAATTAGTTTCAGACACTACGGATGGTAAGATATTAATTTTTGATGATGATAATGAACCAAACAATCAAAATTACTATGTTCACTTCAAACACGGTCATGATAAAGAAACTATTTCTAAAACTGTCACTGAAACTATTCATTACTATTACAATAATAATAACGGACACCATACAAACAATAAGGTATTCAAGGATTACAACGCTCATGTAACTTTTAAGCAAGTTCAAGATAAAGACTTAGTCACCGGAAAACTTACCTCTTCTAATTGGGCTCCAGCAGAACAATATATTTTTGACAAAGTAAAATCCCAAGCAAAAAAAGGTTATATTTTTGATAAAGCTCTAATTAATAAGCAAAAAGTAAGTCCATATAGCAAAGATCTAGAATTTTTCGTTTATTATTCTCCTGAACACAAAAAGACTCAGGAAACAAAAACAGTTAATGAGACCGTTCATTACTATTACAAAGGCACTTCAAACAAGGTCTTTAAAGATTTTATAGCGACCCCGATTACTTTCATCAGAACTAAAGATGTCAACTTAGCTACTGGAGAAATAAGTTATTCAAATTGGACTCCTAAAAACAATAGTTTTGATATAGTTAAATCACCTATTAAAGATGGCTACACTTTTGATAAAGAAAAAATTGACGCTCAAAAAGTTGATCCTTCCTCAAAGGATCTAATCTTTATTGTGTATTATTCACTAAATCCAAGTGATCCAGCTCCAATTCCAGATCACCATACACCTCAGCCTAAGCCTAATAACAAGCCTCAACAACCAGATCAGCCAGCTTATCAACCAAGCGATACTGCTGATAAACAAAGTAGTAAAGAAAATAAAATTTCTTCAGCTAATGCAGTTTTAACTAAAAAGAAAGTTGATACATTCATAATCAAAAATAATGAAAACGCAGTTACTTATCCTAAAGTCCTAGCCACTCATATTGATTACCACAAAGTAATTACAAAAAACAAGTTACCTCAAACTTCAAATGATAAAATTGCATCTGAATTAATTGCTTTAGCAGGATTCTTAATTTCATCATTAGGATTACTGGTTATTAATTCAACAAAACGTAAGAGTCATTAATATTTACAGAAAAGACATCCAGGAATTTGGATGTCTTTTCACTTACTCTTGTTGTTTTTCAATTTTTGATAACGATCATAATGCCAACCACCTAGAATAGCAGTTGTGAAGCTTAAAATAAATAACAAAACATTATTAGAATTTTCTTGTAGTAAATGGACCAAAACTAGACAGATTAAGATCCAAAATATACTAGAAAATTTTTCTAATAGAACTTTTTCTTTCTTACTGAGTGGATGATTTTCTTTATTAAACTTATTTTTCATAATCCCTCTATAACAAGCAAAAGAGGCAACTCGTCTGAATTGCCTCCCTTAAGTGATATATAAATCCACTTCCCAATGCAGATTATATCGCAATTAATACTAAACTGTAAATACTTTGCTTCTAAATTATAACTTTTTTCAGATATAATCTTGCATTTTTATAACGGAGTGTTAATTCCAATAGTTTGACGTTCATATAAGTGGCGTCTATTAACAAGTTGGTTTACCAGACTAGCAATTTCTTCTAAAGAAACATCCTGTTCAATAAAAGGCATCCCGCCTATGTTTACTTCATAATTAATCGGACCTTGAGTAACCCAATTTGACCTAATAATAGTATAGTTTAAATTTGAATCTTTCAACTCTTTATGTGCAGTAGCAAATGGCTGCAAAGTCTTATAAGTAGCATTTCTAGCCGCCTCTTGAACAGAAGGTTTTTGATCATAAGGCCCCATGTAGCCGATAAAAATAATTCTAGATAAGTCTGTCTTTTTCATTACTTCTATTATTTTTTCAATCTGCACGTCAACATCTTTACTTAAGCAGACTACTACCACATCTTGTTTTTGCATGGCAAAATCCATTTGTCTTTCATCACCAACGCTCCCCTTTATGATGGTTTGGCGCTGCCTATCAAAACCTTCTGATGATAAGTTCTCTCCTAATAATGTGATATGGTCATCTGTATTTGTTAATAAATACTTTCTTACTGCATTTCCAATTTGGCTATTGGCTCCGAGAATTAGTACATTAATCATATTAATTTCCTTTCCAAAAGCCCACACCCCATGCGTTACGCATTCTTTATATTCATTCTAACCTCTTATTCAGTAAGATTATAATAATAAGCCTCAAAAAAATAGATGGACGTTGATTAGTCCATCTATTTTTTGACTATATATTGATTAAGTATATGTGGCAAAATATTCTTATTAAAACTTTTGATTTTTTGAAGTGGATTTTCTTGTTCATTAATCGTCCAAGTGAAAATTACACCATAACAATACGTCATGATTCTGTCAGCAATTTGTTCAACTGGAGTATCTGTTTCTAAGCAACCTTTTTCAACAAAAATTCTCAAGATCTTTGTCACTGTCACTAAATCAAATGTAAATTTTTTCGGAATCGAACTTGGCAAACTGATGTAGTTAATCCATTTTCGAGTTCTAGAAATACCGGATTCAAAGATAATTTCCATAGAACTTTCCAAATAATAACTCAATCCATCGATTGGAGAATCAAAGTTTTCAATATTGAAGGCTCGATCTTCTATCTTAGAGAAGTAGCTATTGGAAAATTCTGTGATTACATCATCTTTTTGCTTGTAGTAATTATAAAAAGTGCCTTTGGCAATGCCTGCTCTTTTTGTAATGTCCTCAACGACTACATTTTCATAACCTTTTTCGGCAATTAACTCGCTTGTGGCGCGCATAATTGACTTTTTTGTAGCCTTTGCATTTTCTTCGCGTTTTCCCATAAGCATTCACCTTTTGATTTAGGATTTATTTATTCCTATACATTAATAATATACGGTTTTATATATTTGGTCAATATATCTTTATACACTAAAATAAATATTTGTACTTTTCTTTATAATCACTGCCTAATGATACCATCTGTTTGTTCGAATTTGTTAACTATACGAAAATCTATACTTTTTAATATAATAGTATTCAAG
>NZ_CANBCP010000088.1 GCF_947367085.1 uncultured Lactobacillus sp.
TGACCATTATCTTGAACTTCCAAATAGCCACCGAGTTCAGTTTTATTTTCTAAGAAAAATTTTTTTGCGTGAATGTAGTAAGTCATGATTTAATCCTCTTTACTTAGAAAACTTGTGAATAGTAACACCCTTAACGACACGGTTAACAGTTCCAGTTGGAGATGGTGTATCTGGAGTATTACCAACCTTAATAGAAGTTAGTAATGCGATAGTTTGTCCAAACATGATATCTGGGAGAGCCAAATATGCATCTGGAAGTAATTCATCACTTTCAAAAGCAAAAAACTTACCATTGAAATCTTGACCAGCCTTCTTTTGGCCTACTCCCATTACTAAAGGAACAATGTTATCGTCTCTAATTTCATCTAAAATATCTAAATCATATTGACGAGTGTAAGTATTATTAGAAACAAAGTCGAAAACAATAGTCTTGTCATCTAAGAATGACTTAGGACCGTGGCGCAAACCCATTGAAGTATCAAATAAGGCTGCAACTTTTCCGGCAGTTAATTCCAAAATTTTCAAACGTGCTTCTTCGGCAAGACCACCTAAAGCACCGCTGCCGATATAAGTAATTCTGTCAAAGTCAATATCAACTAACTTTTGAATTTCACTTTCTCTGTCAATTACGCTTTGTCCCATTGAAGAAATTTCATCAATAATGGCAGCCTTCTTATCATCTGACAAAGTATCAAAGACCAACAGTGACATTAAGGCCATACATGAAAATGAACCTGTCATTGCAAAGCCTTGATCAAGTGATTTTTCAGGCATTAGTAATACTAAGCCAGTTGGATCATCCTTCAAGTCTTGGGCTAAATGGCCTTCTGGAGCACAAGTAATTGCGATTTGATACAAGTTGTTTACTAATTGCTTAGCAAGCTCAACAGTTGCAACAGATTCTGGCGAATTACCACTGCGCGCAAAGGAAACTAAGATAGTTGGCGTATCTGCTTCTAAATAGTCTTCTGGGGTAGAAACAATTTTAGTAGTATCAATTGCTTCAAAATCATACTTACTACGATCTGCATGCTTTCTTAAATATGGCATGACAGTATTGCCAACATATGCACTAGTACCTGCCCCAGTAAAGATGACCTTTACCTTTCCAAACTTATCATTGATTTTATCTAAGAAATCAGAAATTTCACTTTTCTTATCTTGATAAATCTTTAAAGTTTCTTGCCACAATTGTGGTTGTTGTTCAATTTCACGAGTAGTGATCTTGGCACCTAATTTAGTTAATTCGTCATCGGTCTTAGTAAACATATTGTTTTCCTTTCATTCGTTATGAAAACTTATACCAAGTTATTATATTGACGAGTCCGGTAAATAAACTTATCTCCACGTGCCACTGCACGAGTATATTCAATCGTGACGTTATGATCATTAATTACACGACGATAAATTTTCAATGCCGGAGATCCCGATTTAACTTTCAAAATATTGCTTTCTTCTTTATCCAAAGTAACAGCTTGAATATCTTCAAAAGCCATTACCCCTATCTGACCATACTTACTCTTGAGTACATCATAGAGTTGTTTTCCATTCAGATCAGACATGATTAAATCAGGAAATAAGCCTTCTGGTAAGAAAGTCTCACTATATAATCTTGGTTCATTATCAATTAATCTAACTCTGACTAACTTATAAACCCTTTCATTATCAAGCAAATGCAATTGTTCTTTAACTTCTTTACTGGGAGCAATCAAGTCGAATGTGCGGTTTTGTGTTGATGGCTTGTGCCCCTGAATCGCTATTTGGTTTGAAAATGAATACATATTTCCTAAGTTAGTTTCATTTACTGAAACAGTACTTACAAAAGTACCCTTCCCATGTAGTCGATAAACAACTCCTCGTTCTTCCAAATCACGTAGGGCGAGTCTAATTGTATTGCGACTAACGTGATACTGATCAAGCAATTGGCGCTCACTTGGTAGTTTTTCATTTGGACTCATTTCATTATTAATTTTATTTTCCAAATCTAAAATAATTTTTTTGTACAATGGTGTAGCCATTTTTAGCACCTCATTCTTAACTGGTTAGTACCACTAAATATAGAGTAAAACAGAAAGCGTTTTCTGTCAATCTATTTATATTCCAATATATCTTTGAAAATGCATGGTACTTAAGGAATATAGCAAATTACAAAAAAATTGTAAATCACAAAAAAAGCCATTCCAAATCGGAATGACTTTAACCAATATTTAATTTTTAAAATCAGTTAGTTATTAGTACCAACCATTTGCTTGCCAGAAGCTTTGAGCGTTTGACCAAGAACCGTAACGACTCTTAACGTAGTTGTCAGCAACTCTTTCTTGGTTAGCAGCTGAGTAATCACCATTTAAGTATGATGCAGACAATTGATATTTACCAATGTATTGACCGTTACGTGCTGAGTATGAACCACCAGATTCACGAGCGGCAATCCAAGCTTTAGCTGATGCTTCTGAACCAGTAGCGTTTGAAGTGTAGTTACTGTATGAGCGAGCTGGTTGGCTGTAAGTTTGAGTGTTTTGTGCACTGTAGTTGTAACTTGATGCACTGTTATTTGCATAAGTGCTTTGAGTGTTTGATTGAGCTGCAGGTGCTTGAGTAGTAGTTGGTGCAACGTAATCAAAACGTACGTTAGGGTTTACTGAACGTAAGCCTGAACGAGTCCACTTAGCCATAACCCATTGGTCAAGACCTAAGTCGTACCACTTGTTACCTTGAGCATCGTATTTAGAATCAGTAACTTTCCATGAAGTTGCATGAGATAACTTTTGTCCAGTAGTATGAGCAGTGTTTAAATCAGTACCATTCCAAACTGCAATACCATATCCAGGTACGTAATTTACAGTAACAACTTCAGGATCATTAGCAGTAGTTGCAGCATGTACAGTGCTGTTTGAATTCATAGTGTTTAATGCAAATAAACCAGCGAATGATACGCTAGCAGCCATGATTGACTTAACTAGGACAGATTTAAAATTGATGGATTTAAAATTCTTCAAAATTAATTTCTCCTTTAAAATAATTATCTTTCGTAATAGATGTCAATTAGTATTTCGCTTTCCTTATTCAATTGACAGCTTATATATTACACAGATAATGTTGCAGATCCATAACACATAGGACCTATTAAAGTTAAGAAAACGCACCGTTTTGTCACATGTTTGTAATAAACACCTGTTTTGTCAAACTTCTGTAACACTGTAACAGAAATGAGATTATAGTGTGATAAGAAATCCTTAATTGACTAATTCTAAGGCTGGGGTAAAGCAATTTTGATAAGTTAGAACATTATTCTTGGCTACCATCTGCACTATCTCACAGTTACTATAGGCCGAAAACTCGGGATTAATATGCTTAGTAAAAAGACGCAAGGCAGTGCCATGACCTACCACCAAGATTTTTTCTCCTTCTTTAGTTTGAGACAGGATTTCATCCATAGCGCAGATCATCCGATAAGTAACATGTTCATCGGATTCAAAAGCCGGATTACTTCTACTATAGCCCCTTCTCCAAGGAAGCATGTATTCATCTTGCCCCTCATATTGACCATGATCTTTTTCGCAAAGATTTTTAATTCTACTATATTGGATCTTATTTTGAGTAATGATTTCTAAAGTATCGCTAGCACGCTGTTGAGTTGAACAAAAAGCAGCGTCAAAATGAATAAATTTATTTTTAAAATAGTTATGAACAAGCTGAGCTTGCTTTTTGCCTAATTCAGTCAAAGGCGAATCACAAGCGCCTTGAATCTTATGGTGGACGTTAAATAGGGTTTCCCCATGTCTTACTAAATAAATGGTCTTCATTCTTCTATTTTTTCTCCTTAATTTTTGTATGCGGTTACATAATACCACTTACAATTTAAGCCGTCTACTTAGTTGTATTTGTAATAGAAATTGAAATAGACCGATTTATATAAATTCATTTCATAAAACTAGCTTTTTCACTTTATCAGCGAGAAAATAAAGAAGAGACCTAAAAGTAAGGGATAAAAAATGAAAAAATTCAATACATTCACCAATAAATTTGCCAACCTCCTAAAATTTCTAACTGTAACAGCTCTAGGAATTTTGGGAATCTATCTCGTCATCGTTCTTTTTATGGAGCTTATTTCATTAGGACGTGTGCTAATTACTACTAACAATATTTTTAAAGTGCATCTAGAAGTTCTAGATGAGGTCATCGTATTCTTCCTATTTTTTGAATTTTCTGCAATGATCTTTTCGGCTTTAAAGCATAATGGCGATACCAGCGTAAACTTTTTAATGGGCTTGGGCGTCACTGCACTTTTACGTGGTTTAATTAGTGCACATGGTGAGCCAATTCAAGTTTTGATTAATGCTATTTCAATTTTGCTTTTAATAATTGGAATGGTCATCATGAAGAAACATATTAAAATGTAAAAAGCATCCCTACCCTTGTTAGACATTAATCTATGATACAATCCCACTAAAGTGGACGATTGAAATACATAAAGTATTCAATTATTCACGGAGGTGGGATTTTTCTATGT
>NZ_CANBCP010000089.1 GCF_947367085.1 uncultured Lactobacillus sp.
ATTTTGAACCACTCCTGCAGTTTGGACTTTTACAATTCTTCTTTTAATTGGTCCTAGATTAATGAGTCCTTGGATCCACTTGGTATAATTTTTAATAACAATAAATGGAATAGTGAAAAAAGCAATTAACCATATTAATCCTAATAATCGGCTAAAATTTGGATTATCTGGCTTTCCTTTAATAATTAAAAATGTAGCCAAACCTATCCATGCAAAAATTATTCCCCACAAATATGTTCCATACACGCTTCCCCACAATCTAGATGATAAAATCTCAATTATTCCTGCTTTTTTATCAAAACGAACATAATTTGTTGAAGTAATTAAACATCTGAATATAAATACCAAAGTAAGCATAAAGCTATAAATTAATAAACATACGCCCCATATAATTGCATAGCTTTCTCAACTTATATACAAGTCATTTGTCTTTTGCATAACCTGCGCTCCAACTTGCAGTCCTAAACAACCGGTAATTATAAATATTCCAATAGTATAAAACAAATGCTCAATAAACCATGTCTTCTCTAAGCCGTATCGAATCATTGCTAACACTAAAATAATCAAATAGATAGATATCACAAGCATTAATAATTGAGGGTTGTACGTTGTAAATAGTTCTCTCATTCGTCATCTTCCTCTCCATATTCCTCCCAGAAATCGCCTGCCATATCTCTTATGCTATCAATCTCACTAGATATACTCCCATCTGAAAAGGCTCTTCTTCTTTGATTATTCTCAAGTATAGTTTTGATTGACTCTCCGCCATTTTAGAAGTTATCCTTTGCTGCCTTATAACTTGCAACGCTCCCCTTTTTTATTCCATTCGTCATTTTGTCAGTAAAATATCTTTCGACGAATTTAGCGTGGATAACAATTGGGATAGAATATCTGAGCTGTAGATTTTTTGAATGAAATTAATCTCCTCCAGGCCTACTTAATCTTTAAATTCAGCACTATTTTGAACCACTCCTGCAGTTTGGACTTTTACAATCCTTCTTTTGATTGGTCCAAGATTTAATATCTTCTCGATCCATTTGGTGTAAAAAATTATTACAACATAGGGGCTTCCAAGAACAATAAGTAAAATAGGTAGAGCAGTAACCCATCTAACTGTAATATTAGTAATTATGTTTCCTAAAAACTTAGTAAACGGCCCCAACCCCAGAACAAAAAATGTTATTGATCCTCCAACTATTGCTCCTGTTATGCCTCCCAATAACCAAGAGCCTACTAATTCCACTTTGCCAGTCTTCTTATTTATTTGTATATACTCTGTTTTAGCTGTTAAACACCTAATTATTAAAACTATTATTAACATCAAACTATAGAACAGTAAAAAGCTGCCCCAACCCAAGCCAAAATTTATCTGTGCTAAAAAATCATTACTCTTTCGTCCTAAGAAAGATAATTGCATTCCAATCAAGCCACATACAATAAAAACACCAACAGTATAACCAAGATTCTCAATAAACCATGTTTCCTCTAAAGCACCTCTAACCATAGCCAATACGAGTATAATCAGATAAATGGCTAACAGAATTTTTAAAAATTCTGGATGATAATACCATATTATATCTTTCATTTTTATATCCCTTCCTACTATCTATCTAAATCCCATTCTTGATGATATTTATAGTTCTCATAGGCAGCTGACCAGCCTTCATCTGTCTTTTTTTGTAAAGGTTTGGTTAGATTTTTATTCAAAAATTTCTTCGCAGCTTTATACGGAACACTATTTTTATCAGATCCAGGAAATGCGTTTAATCCCATTGTGATGAGAGGGCTAACTACACAATCTTTTAAAATCATTTTTTCGCCTTGTTTGAGTGTTTCCTTACCATATATCTTGCATATCTTGCCAATATCTTTCCATGCAACTTTATTATTAAAATGAGGTATAAATCCTTCTTTAAGAAACTTATTTTCCCATCCCAATTTTATATTTCCTTTAATAGCGTCGGTAAAATTGATGCGATCCATAAAAAATGCCGCTTCTGTTTTCTCAGCTAAACTTTTTGCACTTGTTTTGAGATATTTGACATCTTTTGCTTTACGTACTATATTGCTGACATTTTCGATAGATACTGCTTCAGTTCCAACAGCTTTGAGAGATTTAAATAGTGGTTCAGCTTTTATACCTCTACTTACCAGATAGCCACTATCTTTTGCCGCTTCAAATGCTCCTTTTGATCCGGCTACACCTATGCCTAAACTAGCAACAGCATAGACTTTTTCTGTGGTTGGTCGATCCAACTTTAAATATCCATGAAGAAAATCTTTTATAAAATTTGCTCCATATTCTTTTCCAGTAGTAGCTTTATCCAAGTCTTCAGATAAATCAAGCAGCGGAAGCAATATATTACTTCCTATAGCTAAAACTAAAGGTACTCCTACCCCAGCAGTGCAAGCAGTAACAGCAATTCCAGCAAGTGCAAAAAGCCCATCAACAATAAAAGAATTACGTCCATCACGTTTATTCAATTCACGCTGACGAAGCCGCTCTTTTTCCGCTTCAATTTGTGCATACTTCCTATTCAAGGCCTTCAAGTTCTTTTCAGCTATCTTGGTAAAATTCTTATCCCGATCAATCTTATTAGACAACTTATCAAAAACTTGCATATCCTTTTGAGTAAGGTCTCGAGCAAACAAACCTTCTTGATAACTTCCAAGATCAGCTACACTCTTATTTGCATACTCTTCTATCAATCTTTTAACTACATGGATAGCCGCATCAAGTTCGGCATATCTACGTGCACATTGGCTTTCATAAGAAGACCAATCACGACTTTGACGATGAATATTTTTATTTATATCTGCGAAATTTTCATCAATCTTATCAAATTCCGTCATCGCATCATTAGTTGAAAAACTTGATACTATATCGTCAACTTCATTCGTGATTGCAATGAGCTTTTCTTCATCATCAGAAAACTTAGTCCGCATCCTCTTAGCGTTGCTATTTATCTCTTCGTAATCTTGCGACAGCAAGAAGAAGTCATTACTTCCTTCATCGACACGTGGATAATTCCCAATATACAGCGTGTTTAATTGATTAAAGCGTTCAATGATCTCATTAATCATTGGCATGATTGCACCCAAGTGAACATCACTAATATAAGCACTGATCGCCTGAGCAACTTGACCATCAATTCCACTGCGTTTTCCAGTAAACTTTTCCAGATCTTTACTTACTTGTTCTAATCTGTTTATACGGTGATTTAATCCTTTGGACAGAGCTGCATTAAAGGCAACCAGCTCATGCATCTCCATTCTTGTTCCCATTTTTGATCCTCGTCATAAAAATTATCTTTCTATAAAGATATCAAACTTAAAATTTGATTACAACCGTTTTTTTATCTCACTCAATATATAAGAATTTTCTACTCTTAATATAAGTTTTTGTTCAATAAAAAAAGAAGTAC
Source organism: uncultured Lactobacillus sp. (assembly GCF_947367085.1). Taxonomy (GTDB): domain Bacteria; phylum Bacillota; class Bacilli; order Lactobacillales; family Lactobacillaceae; genus Lactobacillus. The sequence continues at coordinate 3,426 of NZ_CANBCP010000089.1, forward strand.
CAAATTGGTACTTCTCTATTTTTATGCAATTATATTGTTATCTATTTCTAAATTATTTATTCCACAAAAACTTGATAATCAACTTATCAACTTGTGAATTTTCATGAAGCTTACTATGTTGCGCCTTTGCTCCTTTAATTTCAACTTCACGATATGACTTAGCGCGGCCATTAATTAAGTAGCGATAAGTTTGCGCTGAAGCAACTGAAACAGAACCATCCCCGTTTGAGCCATCTTCTTTATTACCATAAATATTTAAGACTTCAACTTGACGAGGATAATGCTGTCTTAATGATAATAATTGCTTAAAGCCAGGAGCAAACTCATTTGGCTTACCAGTTGCTTTATCGATAATCTTGCCGCTTCTACCTACTTGTTCACCGAGCCAGCCGTTATAGTGGCCGGCAATTGAGACGACCTTATTAATCTCTGGTAGTTTTTTATTATCATAATTTTCATTAATATAATTAGCAATCATTAAGTTGCCGTACGAATGGCCAACAAAATTAATCTTCTTGAATTTGTATTTTTTCATCAAAGCTCTGACTACTGCTAACACATTCTTACTTGAACCGTTACTGCTATCTTGTAAATTAACTTCTACAATTGGATTCTTGGTTTTAGCTGGAATACTTCCTATTAAAGTAACTTTATTATCGCTAGCTACATCAGCTCGAATAATACTATTAGTCACACCGGCTTTTTTTGCGGCATTAGTCATGTGCTCTTCAGCCTTGTAACTGGAGCCATATCCATGAAAGAACAAAGTCGGTGTGCCAATCGTAATATCAGATTCTTGATTATCTTTTTTCACCTGAGAATTTTTAATCCCATAAAAGACACCAACGCAAGCTAGCGCAACTACTATTAGACTAATTAAAGTTATCAAGATATGTTTCTTTTTCATCTGCATTCTCACTTTGCTTACTATTAATAAGAATATTCTAACAAAAAAATTAAAATTCTCCACAAAAAATTACTTACGAGAAAAAATTTTTTCTGTTAGTATGATCAACGATGCAATTTTTCACTATTTACTTAAGGAAGAATATTTTTTTTGAAGAAATACATTAAACATTGCTC
>NZ_CANBCP010000090.1 GCF_947367085.1 uncultured Lactobacillus sp.
GGTTTATTCCCTCAACCTATGTCTAATATACTATAGTGAAATTATGAACAAATTATGTTCAATTGATGCCTATTTTGTAAATAAATTGTATAGAAATTGTGATTGCTTACTTTGACTTAGGCAAAATTGTTTTATCCCCCTTTTCTATCTTGGTATTAGAAGCCAGCAGTATGCTCAATTGTGACAAAGTCAGCGGTAGTTTCTTAATAGTCTTCATGTTTTTATCTTCCTTAATTTTGATAAACTCATTGTAGAATTTACAGCTTAAGAAAGATTGTCGAACTATTTAAGAAAGTTGCAAGAATAGTTAGTGATTGTATAAGAAAAAAGCCAGTTTGAAGACTGGCTTTTTTCAATTATTTATTTTTCATGATCGGTTGATAGAATAGATCAATAATTATTGCTGCAATCAATGCAACTACGATAGTGATTCCCAAATTCATCCAGGAAATCTGCGTCATTGCCAAACCTAATAATGCTAGAACAAAGGTAATAACAACGTCGGCAATTTGTACACTATAAACTAAACGTGATGGAGCTGATTGCCAGAAGAATTTCTTAGTTCGAGTAATTAAAACAATTAACATTGCACTTAATACTAAGAAGACATAAACCATCGTTGAAACCACTCCATGTGTCCAGCCATGAGTAGTCAAGTACCATACAAAGACAAAGCCAATTACAGTCCAGCCTGCTGCTAATGAAAAGGCGATTTTAGCTAATTTGAACATGTTCCAATTCTCTGGCTTGTAAGTAATATGAGTGTTATCTGTGCCGATCATCATTGTGACCATGTTATTCATGATGGTATAGATAACCATAGCATTTAAGGCCATTGGAATGTAGTTGAAGCATAAGTAAGAGAAAGTAAGCAACATGGTTAATTCAGCAGTACGTGATAACTTAGTTAATGACCAAGTGGTCATTCTTTGGTACACTCGGTGACCAGCATCTAAAATCTTAACAATTGGAGTTAAACCGTCATCCAAAAGCACCATCTTACCACTTCTTTTAGCCACATCAGCAGCATTTGAAACAGCAATTCCAACTTCTGCTTGCTTGAGTGCTGGTGCATCATTAACCCCATCACCAGTCATCCCAACGATATATCCTTGCTTTTGGAAAAGTTTTACCATCTTCAATTTATCTTCAGGTAAAACGTCTGCAATGCCAGCCAAGTCATCAATATCGGTTTGATCATTGAAGTCATGTATAGAAATAACTTTTCCTTTCAAGCCAACTTCTTTAGCTACAGCTGCAGCAGTTTTTTGGTTATCACCAGTTAACATAATAGGACGGATGCCACGTTTTTTTAGTTCTGCAAGAGCCTTTTTAGAATCAGGTCTAACTTTATCCTTTAAGATAAATACACCAGCTAATTTATCATTCAGCAAGACTGCAACCGAACGTCCGGCTTCAAAATCTATGTCTTTAACTTTATTTTGGGCTTCTTTATCAATTAATGATAACTGCTTAAAAGAACCCAGTTTAACGTTATAGCCATCTGCTTCAGACATAGAATATCCAGTATCAGAAGTAAATGGAGTAAATTTTGTTGGTTGAACTTCTTTTATGTCTTTTTGAGCTAAATATTCGTCAATAGCGGTATCAATAATTCCAGGACTACGTTTGTCAGTAGCTGATCCAGCTAGTGCTAAAACTTTATCATTAGCTAGATCAGAAAAGTTAGTCCAAGAAGCAACCGAAGTTTTGTTTTCAGTGATAGTTCCAGTTTTATCTAACAAGAGTAGATTCAAATTAGCCGCATCTTGAATGCCTGTTAAGTCGGAAGTTAATACCCCCTCTTTGCTCAAACGTGTTGCTTCAAATGAATTTGAAAGTGCAAACGTAGACGGCATCGCAACTGGAATAGACGCTATAAACATCATTGCTAAAAATGGCAACATTTCAATTACGTTTTGTCCGCGAATGATAGCCGCAATAACTAAAATTAAAGTTAATACACCGTCTAACAAACAAAGATAGTAAATGATTTTAGTCAATAATTGTTGTAAATGCCCCGGTGCCGCAGAATTATTAATCAAGTTAATAGTTTTTCCTGACCGAGAATTACTACCAGTGGCAGTAACATAGGCGAGCGCATCACCACTCATTACAGTTGTTCCAGCAAATGCGGTGTCACCTACTTTTTTAGAGATTGTTTTTGATTCACCAGTGATTGAGCTTTCATCAACGCTAATTTCACCTTGGGCGATTTTTACATCGGCTGCTAAAACATCGCCACGTTTTAAACTAATTAAATCTCCGACGGCCAAAAATTTAGAATTTAGCTTGATCCACTTTCCATTTCTTTTGACAGCGACGGTTGGCGTCAATTCGTGAGAAATTGTATTAAGAACTCGACGTGATTTTTTCTTTTGTGTAGCTCCATTAAAGGCTGCAAATAAAAGCATTAATAAGACGAAAAGTGATTGAATCCATTTACCTAAGATACATTCTAAAATAAGAGCTGCTTCCAAAATCCAGGCAGATAGATTCCAAAGCTTAGACATGAATTCTTTAAAAAAGTTGAATTCAGGCTCAGGAACCTCATTTAGACCATCTTTTTTTATTCTTTCCTGGGCTTGAGCATCAGTCAAACCTTGCAAGTCTTTATTTTCCATATTTTCCTCCTCATTTGGTGTTACTAGTAGTTTATCGCATTAGTTGATTTTAAGAAAATATCATTTTATTATAAAAGATATCAAATTTTTAGATAACAGGTTAACAAATGAATTTAAAACAACTTGAATATTTTATCGTTGTAGCTCAGGAAAGACAGATCACTTCCGCTGCAAAACGCTTATATATCGCTCAACCTCCACTTTCTTATCAGTTAAAACAACTCGAAAAAGAACTCCATACAAAACTTTTCAAAAGAACAGCCTATGGAATCGAATTAACTACTGAAGGCGAAGCGTTCAAAAAATATGCGGAAAAAATGATTACTCTCAGTAAAGAAATGAAAGCAGAAATTCTTCATTCAGACAATGATCATTCTGGCGTCATTCGTTTAGGACTTATCTCCTCAGCTGGTAATTTAATTCCCAATAAAGCCTTTAGTCAATTAACACGCTTTTATCCAGAAATAAAGTTTGAATTATTCGAAGGTAATACATTTAGTATTATTGAAAAATTAGATAATGATTTAATTGATGTGGCAATAGTTAGGACGCCTTTCAATATGCGTGGGTTAAAAAATAAAATATTGAATACTGACGAGATGGTCGCTGTTTTTGATTCGGAAAGTTTTGATTTCAAAAACTCATCCATTAAAATTCAAGATCTAGCTAATAAGCCTTTAATTTTATATAGAAGATTTGAGGCACTATTTAACGAAAGTTTTTCTCACCAGGGGATGTTTCCCTTTTATGCAGTCAAATGTGACGATGCCAGAACAGCAATCCTGTGGGCTGATCGAGGAATGGGAATTGCGTTAGTACCGGAATCTATTGCAAAGACATATAGCACTAAATCCATTCAAGCGATTGATCACCTCTCTTGGTCTTCACATATTGAATTGGTTTGGAAAAAGGACAAAAAACCCAAACCAGTTGTCCAGCGCTTGATTGATAGCCTATCCGACTTTTAGAAGATACTAATATTTGAAATAAAATATGATTGAATATAGAGTGGTTTCGAGTTTTCTTTTAAACGGAGTAATCCTATAGTAAATTTTTTCAGTGTAGGATAATCTGACAGTAAGGTTATCTATTATATACATACTAACATCAAAATTTGTTCAGCTCTGAATATTTGACGACACATATCAATAATATGTTTCAAAGGTAAACTTCTTCAATCCAGCCGTTAGATTAATAATTTTAATAGCATCTCAACAAATATATTGTTATAATATGAGATGCTGAAACGGAGAGTTGGCAGAGTGGTAATGCACCGGACTCGAAATCCGGCGAACCGGCTTATACCGGCGCGCAGGTTCAAATCCTGTACTCTCCTTAAATTAGAAGAAATATCAAAAAAGTCAACTGATTAGTATCATTCAGTTGACTTTTTATGTATGAATTTTATCCAAAGGACTCTATATAATATATCTTTAAAACCTCCACTTGCGTGGAGAACACCAAAACTTTCTTTTTTTCTTTTTGATTGGGAAGGGATCACCTCCACTTGCGTGGAGAACACTATTTACTAAAAGATGATCACTTATACAGGGTAGGATCACCTCCACTTGCGTGGAGAACACAATCATCAAGTCAGTGCAACATCCGCTAAACAAGGATCACCTCCACTTGCGTGGAGAACACCAAAAAAATAATTCGATTTTAAATTTTGATTCAGGATCACCTCCACTTGCGTGGAGAACACTATTAATTAATAATCCTAATAAAACATATTCTAGGATCACCTCCACTTGCGTGGAGAACACTTTAATTATCTTGCCAGTAGTATCATCAACGTAA
>NZ_CANBCP010000091.1 GCF_947367085.1 uncultured Lactobacillus sp.
CTATAAACATGCTACAATTAAAATAAATTTTAAATAGGAGATGTATTTTAAGTGTTTGCTCATAATCACTTAGATTTAGGCTTGCGGTTAAACTTTTTTCTTTTAACCGTAAAGCTATACTTAAGGCTTAACCCCAAATTCTGAAAGTTTGGGGTTTGTTAACTAAAATTGAATAGATAACTTTTCCCTGGCTTTCAGTAATACTATCTAGAAGTATTAAGAAAAGGAACGGGAAAATGTTTAAAAAAATTACTGAAAAAGAAGATTCTAATGTCCAAAAGCTATTAATTGGTCGAGTTGCAACCAATATTGCTGATTCACTCTTTTATATGGCGATTTTATGGTATTTCAAAGTAACGTTTCATTCACCAGTGGTGTTATCGTTAATTTTTATCGCGGATTCAACCATCGATATGATTGCATTTTTATTTGGTCCAATAATTGATCGTATCGATATCAAAAATTTATTGAAATATGTTACTTTCGGACAAGCGATCCTGAGCGTTATTACGTTTTTCTTATTCTTTATCGATAAGAAAGCTAATCTTATCTTGATTATCGCTTTAGTGAGTTGTTACGTTATTTCTACTATTGGCTCAACTCTTATTTATCCTGCCGAATCAAAGATTTTACCAACAATTGTTAGCAAAACAAAATTAGCTAAAGTTAACGGTATTTTTCAAATGACATATCAGACTTTAGATTTGTTTTTGGATTCACTAGCCACCTTGTTGATTACTTACCTATCAATCAATTTCACAATGATTGCTTCAGTTTTGTTCTTCTCACTTGCCCTTATTTTTTATTCAAAGTTATATCTATCAAGTGAGCTTGATCTGAAAAATTCTGAGTATTTCAATGATAATTACCTAAAGGACTTGGCAACTGGTTGGAAAACTCTCAAAAATGAAGGACGAATTCTATTTTTAATCTTACCTTTCGCAGTTACAAATTTATTTTATGGAATAGCTTCAGTTGGCCTGCCATATTTCGCAAGTTCATATATTTCCAAACAAGCTATCGGCTATGGCAGTGTTGAATTTGCTTCTTCACTAGGTGCAATCTTAGGAAGTATAATTGTTTAACATTTTAATTTAGGGAAAGAAAAATTAGAGTACTTTGTCACACTCTGTTTACTATTTGCAGGCATTAGTGTAATTTTGCAATCTATTTTAGTCAAAAGTTTGTCTTGGGGAGTTTTGATTTTATTTCTTTCAAGTGGTGCTTGGATTAGTATGATGAATATTAACTTTCAAGTATTAGTTCAAGAAAGCTTTGATTCACAAGTTTTAGGTAGAATTGAAACGATAAATTCTAGCATAATTAATTGTATGATCCCTATTGGATCCTTTCTGGGAGGAATCATTGTGCAAACCTATGGCGCAAGATCTGCAATAGCCTTAGAAGGACTTGCCGAAGTGGCTACTGGCATTTTCTACTTTTTCATCTTTTTAAGAAATAAATAGTCAAAAAGCACTCTATCCGCTAAGAAGTGAGAGAGTGCTTTTCATTTATCTAAAAATCAATTATGCGTTCTTCAAAAATTGAAGATATTGTTCTGGGATCCATTGTCTTTGGTTGCCTAAGCGATAGCAAAGTCTTCCATTGATAACTTTCTTGGCGAATACTTTCCAAGAAGATTTAGTTGGCAAGTATTGGTTTACGTAATGCCCATCTTGATCAAGCAAACGAACTTTCCAAGTTGGATGAGCCGTAACTACAGGGATGTAGCCAACTGCAGAAAGGAGAGTTTCTTTTTGAGCTGATACTACAAATTGACTTGGAATCCAAGTTTTAGTTCCAGCAATCTGGTAAAATATGCGGCCATTGATAGTCTTTTTGTTAGAAACTTTGATTACTTGAGCAGTATCTAAGAATCTATCTAGGTATTTACCATTTTCGTCAAGCAAGCGAACTTTCCAGTTCTTGTTATTGTGAATTACAGGCAAGTAAACTTCTTGAGAATAATCTTGTGGCTGTTTATTAGCTAATTGCTCGAGTGTCGTATTAGTTTGAGTGTTCTCTGATACTTCAGGAGTTTCAGTTTTTGTTGGCTCGACTGGTTTTTGATCAGCTGCCTGATTTTGAGCCTGCTTAATTAATTCAGCAGCTTTAGCAGGAGAAACATATTCTTTTCTATCTAGAACTGGAACCTTAATTAAATTTCCTGCCGCAGTTTGATGTTCAAAATAGTTAACAAACAAATCCGTATCTACCCCGACGTCAGCAACTTTCTTAGCACCTTTTAATTCTTTAGTAGAATCAACTAAATAGTTACTAGTGATAACGCGATATGTTTTATTCAAATCTAATGGCTTACCATTTTCATCATACATTACTGCAACTTGGTGAGCCTCTTTAGATTTAGCATTATCAGTATAAACATACTTCATCCCGCTAACTAAATAGTAACGTTCTCCATTACCTTCATATTGGGAATTTAGTAAAGTTTGAATTTGTTTACCAGTTAATTCGAAAACTTGAATTTGGTTGTTAAATGGTTGTACAGCTTGAGCTGACTTCCATTTAATTGTGCCGTCTTTTTCAACTTTCAAGTTACTTCTAACGCCACCACCGTTAATAATAGCAAAATCAGCAGCAATTCCCATTCGGTGAGCTTCAGATAATTGAGCATCAACTACCAAATCGCCAACTGCGCTTTCACGACTGGCATTAGTAGTCGTTGTAATATCTTCAGCTTGAGCAGCCTTTCCTACAGGGGCTTCAGTAATTTGAGCAGTTCGCTTTTGTGCATCTTTGATAATTGCTTCAACTTTTGGATCAGATTTAGTCGACGGATCATTTTTTTCAGACATTACTGGATATACGTGGGTTACCAAGCTACCTCTGACAAAATCATTTGTCTTAGGATCAATGTAACCTATTGCGTCATCATATGCCATAGAGAATTTATCAGCTTGTACAAGTTTTGTATGACCAACAGTACCATTAGCATATTGATGTGAGTGTGCAGCAATATATAAATCAACTGAGTTATTAGGCTCAATGCGATACAATTTTTGTAAAATATCTACTGCATCCCCACTAGTTTTACCCTTGTAAGTAGAAACTGCAGTATGGGCTAAAACAACAATTGCATGTACACCCTGATCTTGGAGAACTTTATCATATTTAGCAATCGATTCAGCTTCATCTAACACCTGATAATCTTTGATATTTTTGGCAAAAGTCAATTTATACAGATCGGTTGTTTCGATTCCAATAAATCCAACTTTAACTTTTTTACCATTATCATCAATATCTTTAATTAAGTATGGCTTCCAGCCGAAAGGTACTTTACCATCAGATTTGTTAACTAAGTTTGAAACAACAATTTGAAGGCCAGAATTTTCATGGGGATATTGCTCTTCTATTTTGTTATATTTGCCTTTTTCAGGGGCTTGTCCTTCAACAATTCGATGAAATTCATCCAATCCCTCATCAAATTCATGATTACCAAGTGTACCAATATTGATACCCATTGCTTTTAACGACTTCATCGTCGGCTCATCTTGCAAAAGTGAAGAAGTTGCTGGAGATGCTCCGACCATATCACCAGCTTCTACACGAAAAGTTGTCCCGTTCGGATTCTTTGACTTAAAATCATTTTCTGCATTATTCAAATAACTAGCTAGTCTTGCAGCGTTACCGGCATTCTGATACATTTTATGACCAACAAATGCGCGACTGATAGTATCGATATTTCCGTGTAAGTCATTAATTCCTAGAAATTGAACAGGAACATCATTTTTATAATCCACTGGATTTTTCCAATAGTCATTGTTCGGCTTTGACTGCTTGTCAGAATTTGTATAAACCTTAACTGGATTCTGATTTTGTTTAGTAATTGTCTGTTGATTTACTGTATCAGCATGAACAACGCTCTGATTACTAGTTAAGAAAAGCCCCAGTAATGCGGAAGAAGCAAAACTAATTACGACACAACTTAGATGACGGTGATGGCTATTTTGCATTATTTTCTCCTTTTTTATCTTCTTTAATATCTCTTCGTCTGCTAGGCAGAAATCGTAGTTAAAAATTTCTGCCGGCGTTATCCATTTTATATCGTTATGCTCTAACTTTTGTGGAACGCCTTCGGCTATCGTAGCATTAAACAACGTTAAATGCACGGTAATGTCAGGATATTCGTGAACAACTTCCATAAAAATATCCCCAACGTTAAGC
>NZ_CANBCP010000092.1 GCF_947367085.1 uncultured Lactobacillus sp.
GTATATAAGCAGGTTTACAAAAGTAAGTGCTTTTAAAATAATAATTGACAACTTATAAAAGTTAATATTATTATATAGGTGGTAAATAACTTGGGGTGATAAAGTTATTTACCAGAAGTATCTTCATTCTTCTTAAGTAACATGGGAAGTGCTGGTTATCCAGCACTTTTTTTGTGTCTAAAAAATAAAAACGTGATGTAAGAATAAAGCTTTACACCACGTTTTGTTTTTATTTTAAGAAATCACAATTGTGTCTTCTGCTAAAGTAAATGGATTTTCTTTGTTGATTCTGTCATAAAATAGGTGACCATTTAAGTGGTCTATTTCATGAGAAGCGACAATTGCTGGATAATCTTTTAAGCGAATAGTTTTTTCTTCACCATCGATTGTGTAGTAACGAATCTTTAATTTATCTGGACGCGGTACATAACCTTCGATATCTTTATCGACACTTAAACAGCCTTCGCCCTCAGCTAAACATGCCTTACGTACAGATTCAGATAAAATTTTAGGATTAACAAAAATATCTTTAAAAAGTATATTTCCTTTGTCATCTGGCACTAATAAAGCAGCCATTTGAATAGAGCGACCAACTTGAGGTGCTGCTAAACCAACACCAGCTCTTAGTTGGTGTTTTTGAGCAATTTTTGGATCTTGAGAATCAATCAAATATTGCATCATTTCGTTTGCAAATTTTTTATCTTCATCAGATAAAGGAAAAGTTAAAGGCTTGGCAACTTGTCTTAAGACAGGATCGCCATCGCGCACTATGTCATGCATTAAAATCACGGTAAAATCTCCTCATTTATATAATTGTCATTATGATTATCATATCAATTAGTTTTATTAACGGCAATAAACATATTTTTCAATTCTATAAAATTAGGATTTTATAAACGCAGATATAGCCGATAATCTTTTGCAAGGATAATCAGTTATTATTGACGCTTCGGAGGTTTTTTGGTACAATCTGAAAACGAAACTATAAACAGAATAAAAGCTTCATCAAACTGCATTATTTATTTTTGCATAAAAGAGCTGTGACTGAAGTCACAGTTTTTTTATGAAGTTCGGGGAGGAATTTCTTTTGCAAAGAAGAGACGATATTAGAAACATTGCGATTATTGCTCACGTTGACCACGGTAAGACTACTTTGGTTAACCAATTATTAAAACAATCCGATACATTACCAGAGCATATGAATCTTGAAGATCGTGCTATGGACTCAAATGCGATCGAACGTGAACGTGGTATTACTATTTTATCTAAGAATACTGCGGTTAAGTACGGTGATACAACTATCAACATTTTGGATACACCAGGACACGCTGACTTCGGTGGAGAAGTTGAACGTATCATGCACATGGTTGACGGTTGTTTGCTTTTGGTTGATGCATATGAAGGAACTATGCCACAGACTCGTTTTGTTTTGAAAAAAGCATTGGAAGCCGGCGTAAAGCCAATCGTGGTTATTAACAAGATTGACCGTCCAGGTGCTCGTCCAAAAGAAGTATTAGATGAAGTTTTAGAATTATTTATTGAATTAGGTGCCAACGATGAACAACTTGATTTCCCAGTTGTTTATGCAAGTGCGTTGAATGGAACTTCTTCATATGATTCAGATCCTGCTAAGCAAGAAGAAACTATGGATCCAATCTTTGATACTATTGTTAAGAACATTCCAGCTCCAATTGATAATTCAAATGAACCTCTTCAATTCCAAATCACTATGCTTGATTGGGATGATTATGTAGGCCGTATCGGTGTTGGGCGTATTTATCGTGGTAAAGTTAAAGTTGGTGATAACATCACAGTTATGAAGCGTGATGGTTCAACTCAAAACTTCCGTGTTACTAAATTATTTGGTTACTTTGGTTTAAAGCGTAACGAAGTACAAGAAGCTAAAGCCGGTGACATCATCGCTATTTCTGGTATTAATGATATTTACGTGGGTGAAACTATTGCTGATGCTCAACAACCAGAAGCTTTGCCATTACTTAAGATTGATCCACCAACTTTGCAAATGGACTTTGTAGCTAATGACTCACCATTTGCCGGTCGTGAAGGTGATCAAGTTACTCCTAAGAAATTGGAAGATCGTTTAATTCGTCAAACTCGTACTGATGTTTCATTGAAAGTTGAACCAACAGATCAATTGAATGCTTGGACTGTTTCTGGTCGTGGTGAATTGCACCTTTCAATCTTAGTTGAAGAGTTACGTCGTGAAGGCTTCGAATTGCAACTTTCTCGTCCTAAAGTTATTTACCGTGAAATTGATGGTAAAATGTGTGAACCATTTGAAGCTGTACAAGTTGATACACCGGATGAATACGTTGGTTCTGTTATTGATTCACTTTCACAAAGAAAAGGTGAAATGAAGAACATGGAAGCAACAGGAAATGGTCAAACTCGTTTGACATTCTTAGTTCCTTCACGTGGCTTAATCGGTTATAACAATGAATTTATGTCTCAAACTGCTGGTTACGGGATCATGAACCATACTTTTGAAAAGTATGCTCCAGTAATTAAAAACTGGGAACCAGGTCGTCGTAACGGTGCTCTTGTATCAATTAACCAAGGTCAATCTACTACTTATTCATTGCAATCTGTTGAACAACGTGGTGAATTGTTCATTGGCGCTGGAGTAGAAGTTTACGAAGGTATGATCGTTGGTCAATCTAGTCGTGAACGTGATATTGCTGTTAACGTAACTAAGGGTAAGAACTTAACCAACACTCGTGCAGCTGGTAAGGATCACTCTGCTTCTATCAAGACTCCTAAGAAATTAACTTTGGAAGAAGCTATTGAATTTTTGAACGATGATGAATATTGTGAAGTAACTCCTCAAAGTATTCGTTTACGTAAGAAGATTTTAAATACTAACGAACGTAAGAAAGCTGATAAAAAGCGTGGTAAAGCTAACGGCTAATTACACACTATATTAAGAAAGCAAGGCTTAGACCTTGCTTTTTTAATATACTAAAACCTCTAGAACTAGTGATATAATAATTAAGATATTTAGCTTAAGGAGTTGCCATCGTGCGAGAAAAATTAAAATATATTGATTATTCTATCTTAATACCTTATCTAGTACTTTGTCTTTTGGGTGTAATTATGATTTACTCAGCAAGCTCTGATATATTGCTAGTAAATGGATTTAAGCCTGACGTTTATATGAAAAGACAAATTATCTACTTTGCAGCTGCTTTCATACTCTTTGGAATACCGACTTTTGCAATGAAACTGAACATTTTTAAAAGTAAAAAATTTGTTCTAACTTTCTTGGCCATTTCTTTTCTAATGTTACTATTCCTAGTTTTTCTTAAAATTGTCAGTCACGGTAAAGCTGCCGTTAACGGAGCCGTGGGTTGGATAAATTTGGGTTTTATTAATATTCAACCTGTAGAAATTGCCAAACTCTCTTTAGTTTTATATTTGGCTTATGTCTTAGCTAGAAGGGATGGTAAATTCATTCCCGGACAAATCTGGGAAAACCTATCTGGACCAACCATTATTTCATTTGCGATGATTTTTTTGGTTATTTTGGAACCGGATTTTGGTGGATCCGCAATTTTATTCATGATTGTATTTGTCATGTATAGTGTTTCTGGAATACCAACAAAGTTAGCAATTAAATGGCTGATTGCACTTTTCTTGGCAATAGTTGTATTAATGGTGATTTTACTAGTTTGGGCACCCGATTTTATTAGAAATTCATATCAGTTTCAACGTTTGTTAGCTTTCGCAAATCCTTTCAAGTTAGAGAGAACAGGCGGAGCTCAATTAGTTAATTCATATTATGCAATCCATAATGGCGGTCTGTTTGGCGTGGGGTTAGGAAACTCAATGCAAAAACGTGGGTATTTGCCAGAGCCTTATACTGACTTTATTTTATCTATTGTAGCTGAGGAATTAGGTGTAATTGGTGCAATAATTTTAGTAAGTTTAATTTTCTTCTTGATTTGGAGAATCATGGAAGTTGGTATTCATGCGATGTCGCAATTTAATGCCTTAGTTTGCTTTGGCGTAGCCACAATGCTATTTACAGAAACTTTATTCAATGTTGGGGCTGTTTTAGGC
>NZ_CANBCP010000093.1 GCF_947367085.1 uncultured Lactobacillus sp.
TTATTACCAATCACCGGGGTAACTTTACCGTTTATTTCTTATGGTGGATCCTCAATGATCGTTTTAACAGCCGCTTTGGGGATCGTTTTAAATATCTCAGCTAATGAAAAAAGAAAGTTACAAGAAAGTAGAAGAGTAATTTAATGAGTTTAGTTTATGATGCTAATTTTTCTGATAAGATTCAAAGACGCCAAGGGTTAATTATTTGGCTTGAACAAAGTCGGGATCAATATAAGTTACGTCAATATGGGGATATTGTCTATTTTTCTCGAAAAAATAAATATGTGATGATGTATGTCAGTGCAGATAAAAAAGATACGATAATTGACGAACTAGAAAGCAAAAAATTTGTTAGGCAAGTTGAATTATCCCGCCACTCAAATTTGGATTTTAGTGATGAGCATGAAGAAAAGCTCATGAATAAGTTGAAGCTTGAGGCTGAAAAACTTCAAGAAGAAAATGAGGATTATAGGGTATGAGAATCATTTCGGGTAAATATGCTAAAAGAAATTTGTATACATTAAAAAGCAACTCAACAAGACCTACTAGTGATAAAGTAAAAGAATCTGTTTTTAATTCTTTGGGACAGTTTTTTGATGGTGGTCGAGTATTAGATTTATATGCCGGTAGTGGAGCATTAGGCATTGAAGCAGTTTCACGGGGCTATGATGAGGCTTATTTAGTTGATATTAATTCACAAGCTTGCAATATAATCAGAAAAAATGTTGCTTTAACTAAAGAGGAGCAGCTTTTTACAGTCATTAGGAATAGTGATTTTAAGGCTTTAAAAATCTTTGAAAACAAAAATGTTAAATTCGATCTTGTTTTTCTAGATCCACCTTATGCTAAAGAAAAAATCGTCAAGGTGATGGAGACGCTACTTAAATATAATTTATTAAATGAAAAAGCTCTTGTAGTAGCGGAAACAGACGAACACACTGATTTACCTGAAGTACAAGGATTTACACTAATTAAAGATCATCATTTAGGACGTACCAAAGTCAAGGTATATGAAAGGCAATAAAATGGTAAAAGCAATCTTTCCTGGAAGTTTCGATCCAATCACAAATGGTCATGTGGAAACGATTCAAACTGCTTCTAAAATGTTTGAAAAAGTTTATGTTGTGATTATGACTAATACTAGTAAAAAATATCTCTTTAATGAGGATGAGCGTTTTGCATTGGCTCAAAAAGTTTTTAGTGATTATAAAAATGTCGAAGTAATTGCTCGACCGACTGAATTGACAGTTAATGTGGCAAAAGATCTAGGCGCTCAAATAATTATTCGTGGTTTAAGAAATGATGCGGATTTCAATTACGAGCGCGAAATTGCAGCTATCAATAAAACTTTGGCCCCGCAATTAAATACTGTCTTACTTTTAACAAGTCCCGATAATTCATTTATTTCTTCAAGTATGATTAAAGAGACCGCAACTTTCGGAGGAGATGTTTCTCATTTGGTTCCGGTAAGCGTTGCTCAAGCTCTAAAGAAAAAGATGGAGAATAATAATGACATCAGAAAAAAAGAATAGAAGATTTAGATATTGGCTATGTGGAATAGCCATTTTTTTGCTTGTGGTTGTTTTTTGCATTTGGCCGACTAAATATTATATTGAAGCTCCCGGAGAAACTTCTTCTTTAGGTCAATATGTCAAATTAGATAATAAAGAGGGCCGAAAAAATTTTTATTTAGTAACTGTATCGCAAAGACGTGCGATAATGATTGATTATTTGACCTCATATCTAAGACCTTTTGACAGTCGTTATACTGCCCAAGAATTGATGGGAAATTCGACAAGTGAAGAATATAATCAAATGCAAGATTATTACATGCAAACTAGTCAAAATAATGCGATTTATTGTGCAGCTAAAAAGGCTAAGATTCCAGTTTCTCAAAAGTATCTAGGCGTCTATGTGATGTCAATTATGCCTAATTCTAACTTTAAGAATCGATTGAGAGTTGGCGATACCTTGACTAGCGTGAATGGGTTCCATTTTAAATCAACAAGAGAATTGATGGATTATGTTAATAAATTAGGCCCTGGTCAAAAAGTAACAATTTCTATTTTGAGAAACAATCATAAGCTTACTTTTACTCAAAAGACTGTAAAACTAGAAGGCACATCTAGAAGCGGTATTGGTATTCAATTGGTTGATCGAACCCAAGTTACCACAAAGCCACAAATAAAAATTGATGCTGGTGACATTGGTGGTCAATCTGCGGGATTGATGTTTAGTCTTGAATCTTATCAGCTTTTTACAAATCAAACTTTGAGTAAACAAAAAGTTGCGGGTACCGGTACGATTGATGAACGCGGGCGTGTAGGTATTATTGGCGGAATAGAAAAAAAGGTAGTTAGCGCAGACAAGGCGGGAATGAAAATCTTTTTTGCTCCAACTGATCAACCTGATGGTGTTAAAAAGTCAGAAACTAACTATGAAAAAGCTAAAAAGACGGCAAAAGAGATTCATTCAAAAATGAAGATTGTACCAGTTGCTAATTTCGATGACGCAGTTAATTATTTAAAGCACAATAATTAAATTTGAGGCGAAAGCCTCTTTTTTTTACACAAAAATGTATCTTTTTCGTGTAATAAATAGTGAGGTGTTTTAGATGATATTAGAAAAAATAAAAGAAATATGGGAAGAAAAAAAGATTGCTGTTATTGCAGTCGTCGGTGTTATCGGAGTGTGTGGTTTTTATTTTTATAATCAAAATGAAAAAGTTGATAATAGTGCAATTTTAAATACACAAGTCGATCAAAATAATATTAAGCAAAGCACTAATCAGTCGTCTCAACAGTCTAGCCAGCAGTCTTTTAAGTCAAATAAAGTGACAGTAGATATTTCGGGTGCTGTTAAACATGGAGGAGTTTATACTTTAAAAAATGGTGCTCGCTTAAATGATCTTCTTGAAGTAGCAGGAGGTCTAGATAAAAGAGCTCAAGTTAAAGCGATTAACCGGGCACAATTATTAAAGGATCAGGATCAAATTTATGTGCCATACCAAGGAGAAAAAGTTGATTTGCCTACTGCAAACAGTCAATCAACTATGACGAATAATGGGTCAAATTCGTCTGCAAGTAGTGAGCAAGTGCACCTAAATAGTGCTACAGTCGCTGATTTACAAAAATTAAATGGAATTGGACAAAAGAAAGCAGAACAAATTATTCAATATCGTGATCAAAATGGTGGCTTTAAGCAAATTGAAGATCTTACTAAGGTAAATGGGATCGGAGATAAGACTTTTGAAAAACTCAAAGATCAGTTGGCTTTATGATATCTTACAACCCGGCTTTTTACTTTTAGTCGGACTGGGTTTAGTTACCTTGTCATTTGCCATTTTCCAAGCAAATAAAATTAGCCAATTAGTCTTTAGCTTAGTTATTTTAGCTTATTTCTTATTTTTGATATATTCAAAATTTCATAGGCAATTAGTAATCTTTATTTTTTGCCTAATAGCTGGGACTTGCTATTTTTTGGCAGTAAAAAAGCCGCAAGTCAAACCTGATTTAAGTCAACCTCTGCTTATTTATCCCGATCAAGTAAAAATAAAAGAGGATTTTTTATCTGGTCAAGGAAAGATCGCTGGGCAAAAAGTCTCGATTGCTTTTAAAAGTAGCAAAGATTTAACTGATGTGATTAAACAAAGAAAAATTGTTCTACTTCACGATCTTAGTGCGGATATAGATCCAATTGCTGGCCCAACAAATCCTGGGGAATTTGATTTTAAAAAATATAATGAAGGTCATGGTATATATTGGCGATTAAAGATAAAGAACTATCAGGCAAGCATTAAATCTCCAAATTTAACAGAAAGAATACATATTTTGCGATCTGAATTGCAACACTATTTTGCAAACTTTCAACCATTAACGAGATTTTTGGCCAGTGAAATGATTTTAGCTGAAAATCCGACTGATGATACAAAAAATATTTTAGAAAACTATCGAGATTTGGGCGTTATCCATTTATTGAGCATTTCTGGCTTACACGTTGGCTTATATACTTTATTTTTGACATTAATTTGTAGTCTAGTTA
>NZ_CANBCP010000094.1 GCF_947367085.1 uncultured Lactobacillus sp.
CTGTTCGCCCATTAAAGCGGTACGCGAGCTGGGTTCAGAACGTCGTGAGACAGTTCGGTCCCTATCCGTCGCGGGCGGAGGAAATTTGAGAGGACCTGTCCTTAGTACGAGAGGACCGGGATGGACATACCGCTGGTGTACCAGTTGTTCCGCCAGGAGCACCGCTGGGTAGCTATGTATGGACGAGATAAACGCTGAAAGCATCTAAGTGTGAAACTCGCCTCGAGATGAGATTTCCCATTCCTTCGGGAAGTAAGACCCCACAAAGATGATGTGGTAGATAGGATGGAAGTGGAAGTGCCGTGAGGCATGGAGCGGACCATTACTAATCGGTCGAGGACTTAACCAAGTTAAGCGCGGTGCGGTTTGGAAGAAGAAAGATATTGTTTAGTTTTGAGAGCGCAAGCTCTTGCCCGGAAGGGTAAGTGTGGTGATGATGGCTTGAAGGATACACCTGTTCCCATGCCGAACACAGAAGTTAAGCTTCAACACGCCAAAAGTAGTTGGGGGATCGCTCCCTGCGAGGATAGGACGTTGCCACGCTTGATGCTGACTTAGCTCAGTTGGCAGAGCACGTCACTAGTAATGATGAGGTCGGAGGTTCGAATCCTCTAGTCAGCATTTTATAACAGTGAAAAGCCTGTATTAACAGCGTTTAACGTTGCTAGTACAGGCTTTTTTGCGCTCCTTTTGGTAGGTGGTGTATTGCAGTACACCAGAACAAGAGCGCTACCGTTAAGCTATCAGCCTAATTGTTGAATATAATATATTCTCATTTACAGTTATATTATAGCAGGGTTTAGCGACTTTGACGACCGCTTGGCTTTTGGGCTGAGCGGTTTTTCTGCATCTTAATATGACTACTTTACCCATCAGCTTAAAATTTTTGGGACCAAATCCTTAATTAATATAGTGCAAATCCACATGGTCAAGTTGAAATTAGGTGTCGGTTTAGCTGGCACATTTTAATAAATGGGTGGCACTTTTTTTGACACCGGACCTTGAATTTTAAAACAGGCTAGTTATTAACACAATTGGTGCCGGGTTAGTGTCAAGTTAGCCGGCACCAGCAGATTATTGTTATATCAAGCATTGGGACACTTTTTAATAATTGTAGTGCCAATCAATAAACAATGACTAAAGCTAATGGTATCAAGGCATTGGGAGAAAATGTGCCAACGATGCCATGTTTTGAACAGAACTTTTTAAATCAACTAATCAATGAAGAAAAATAATAGTAATGAAAGTAAAAAGAGTTATTTAATATATTTTCATTTAAAACCTGGCACATCTGGCACCAAATGAATTGCGTTATTGAAAATGGGGTGAAGTCAATAGTGATTAGTAGTTGGGCATTAATTATTGTATTTTTCATTAACACTGCGACCGCTGGTACCAGTGGAATTTGAAGAAGTCTGAGGACCAGATTAATAAAAGTTTCTACCTATTAACGCTGGAATGTGATGTCATTGTCAAATCAAAGGGACAAACAGTCTATCACTAAAGAGAAGTATGCGATGACGGATCAAGAGTTTCAGGCCTTTAGAAAAACCATTCAAGACGATTTGAATCAAATTCCGATTCAAAGATGGGTAGTGAGAATGGCATTATGGGTTGAGGCAGAAACTGGAATGCGCCCACAGGAAATCCAAGCATTGAAGTTAGTTAACCTTACTCAAGATGAAGGTCACTGGGTATTTCGGATTAACGATTCTTATTCGGAACTGACTAAGGGGTTGAACGGTCATCTTAAAGCCCGTCGCAAAGGAGAAAGCCGTCTCACCCCGCCAATAACTCAGCAACTTTATGATCAACTGCAAATATTTAAACAGAAGCAAGTGGAGTTTATTAAAGAAAAAGGCTTACAGACCACGAGTGATTTACTATTTTTGAATTTGACGGATTATCGGCTCGCTCGATTGGGTTACCCAGTCACCCAGCGGTCAATGAATGATATGTTAAAGGAACTTTGTCGAAGAATTGGGGTTAATAATGGAGAGCTGCCATTGAGTTGTTATACCCTTAGAACAACTTGCGGAACTAGGCTAGCAAGGCTGGGGGACTATAGCTATGCCTGCAATCGCTTGGGTAATTCGCTAGCCGTCTATATGCGCTATTATGTAAAAACATTTAACACTGGATACAGCGGATTGATGGATCGATATTTGTCAATGTAAAAAAATAGCCGTGCAATTAGTTGCATGGCTATTTTTAGTAGGTAAGTTTATTAATGATGACATAAGTCTTTAAGAATTGGAGAAAAATACATTGTATGGTGTATCATACTTTTGTATGATGTATTATACTTTTGTATGGTGTATTATATACTTAGTTGAATAGTTGAGTATAAGCTGTTCATGTTGTTTAATTAAGTGTAATATCAGGTTGGGAGTATATTTTGCGATTATATCATGGTACTACAACCTCAAATGCTCAAAAGATACTTAAGTCTGGCAAGTTCCATAGCAATTTACACGTTATAGAATCAATTTTGTATGAGGGTCAACGAAAAAAGTTTAAAATTCCTGGATCACTAGGATATGGAATATATACTTTTGTGGATGATCCAAGTATGGCGTTGCGTTTTATAAATAAATTTGATATGGACAATCAGGTTTTACAAGTTAATGTGGATATTGAGAATCCTGATGATTTAGATTTTACAAATCCAAATCATCAGGAACAATTTAGAAGGTTTTCTCAGAATGCACGAAATGTCCAAAAAGCAAGTGATATTTTTAATGCAATACCAGGTGGATCTAATGGCAAAATAGACTTGTTTGCTGGTATTATGACAGAACTGTTTATTGTGTATTTGAGGAAGAATGGTATTTATATTAGGTTTGTAAAAAAACAAACAGAGACATTTTTACCACCGTTTAAAAACAGTTATCAAAGACTCGGGATACCTAATGGTACAGAATTTACTATTAGATATCCTGAGGACATCAAGTCAATAAAGCCGTATAGTTTTAAGGAGGAATCATAATGCGGATTGAAGATTTAAATATAACTCAACAAAGTGTTAACGATTTCTTTGATGAAATCGATACGGATGCTTTAGTAGAAAGTTTGAAACTATCTTTTGATGAACATTCAGTGACTGTTAGCGAAGGTAGAGCAACTTATTCTCTAAAAGAGCAGAAGGGTTACTGCATGAAGGGTGCAAGTAATCTGTTTTCTAACATGAAAGAGGTTGCGTAATGGTTGTATTAGAGTTTAAGGGTTATCATATTCTGAAAATGGAATATGAACGTAATCTGAAGTTTAATTCCAAAGAAGATGAAGCAAGTTTTAATCCTAACATCAACATTAGTTTCCATAAGAATAGTGATAAAGAAGCTAATGTTGTTCTTGGCTTTTCATCTAAAGATGAACTTCCTTTTAACGTTGATGTACAGATAGAGGGAATGTTCAAGTATAATGCTGAAGAAGATGAGGCAAAGTTAGGGCTTGATAATTTGCTTAAAAAGAATGCAACTGCAATACTTTTCCCGTACTTCAGAATGGTAATAAGTCAGCTTACTGGAATGAGTGGTGAATATCCCGCATTGGTATTACCGACTATGAATATCGGTAATCTAATAGATAAACAGGATAAAGAGTAGTATATTAAGTAGATTATTGAACTATTTGCTTTAAAAAGGGCTTTGACGATATTTGAACAAAGTTTCTGGCCATGTATTTAACACATAATCTTAACATGTTTAGGATGAAATCCTTTTACATCAAGGGTTGAACTACTCTAAAAAAGCGACTTTAGTGAGCACTACAAAGAACACATAAGCCTGTAATACCAGCGATTATCGGGGTATCTGTCAACTGGTATTGATGGATATCGATACCACTCACAGAAATGTGGGTGGTATTTTTTATACAAAAAGAC
>NZ_CANBCP010000095.1 GCF_947367085.1 uncultured Lactobacillus sp.
CTATTTATCCTGTGCCATAAAACAAAACACAGACTTTGGAGCTATTAATAAATTATTTGAAAATATTAAAGAAACCAATCTTTTTGTTTATAGTCAAAATCAGGCGATTTGCGGGGTTATGGATTGGATTACCGAGGATGCAATCATAGAATTAACTGCTGCGCCAAAAAAGAATCTTCCTTTAAAAAGTCTTCGCCAATCATTGTTTTATTACCACTTGGTATCTAGGCAATTGCAGCTTACTATTGAGAATTTAGTGGTCTTTAACCCAAGATTTGGAATAATTAATCACACTGAAGTAAAGAATATTTCTAACGAATTATTACAAAAGATTGCCCATAAGCTTGATAGTCTTGATCAATTTGCTTCAGTCAGCTTATCTGACCGGCTTAAGTGATACTCTGTATAAATAAAAAAAGAATTTTACTATCTCACTATGAAAATATATAAATATATATGAAATTTTCTAAATCGGAACCGTTTTCATTGCTTTATGTTTGAGATCCCTGTAGTCTTAGGGTGAAATGATTATATTAAGCAAGAGGTGGCAACGATGAGAATTGAGATTTGGTCCGATTTTTCTTCACCGGAATGTTATGTCGGACAAGTTCGTCTGCAACATGTGATTCAAAGACTAGGGATGCAGCACCAGGTTGATTATCGCCAAGACGCTTATTTAATTGATCCTGCAGCGCCAATACGGTCCGTAGAAACTAATGCAGAAAAATTAGCATATGATAAAGGGATTTCATTAAGACAAGCACATGAAAGTTACGATCACTGGACACGATTAGGAGAAACGGAAGGATTAAATATCCGCTATGGCTTCGCCTTTAATACTAATACTATGGATGCCCATCGCTTGGTATTATGGGTACAAGATGAGTACGAGGATCCAACACTAACTCAAAGATTAATAGATTTACTGTTTAAAGCAAATTTGACTGATAATTTAATTTTGGCAGATCGTGAAGTCTTAGGAGAAGTCGGACAAGCAGCAGGCTTAAGTGGCGAAGAAATTGCTGAGATGCTTGCTTCTAACGCTTATAAAAATACTGTTATAGCACAAACAGCTCATTTTAATGACTTAGGAGAAGCAAGTTTGCCGTTCTTTATAATTGGCAAAGAAAGTTTTGCAGGTATTCAACCTAGAAAAGTGTTTGCTGATGCTCTAAATAAAGATGCAGATGAATTTGTAAATGCTCGGCTTTAAAAAGATTCAATATATCAGGTCATTATTTTATAATAATTTACCTTTTTGAGTTACACTAAAAGTGTAAAGTGTTATTTAAAAAGAATAGAGGTAGATACTTATGAGTAAAAGAGTATGGAAGACAATCGGTATTATTTCTGCAGTAGCTGGTGTTGCTGCAGGTGCAACTGCAATTGCAAAACATCAAATTAATAAAAATAAGCAAGACGAAGATGAAGATGATTTTGTAGAAGTTAGCGATGGTATTTCTAGTGAAAATCCAGAATCTGCTGCTGCCGATTCAGAAGATGCAAGTAAAGAAGATTCATCTGACGAAAATTAGACTAATATAGAAAATCCCTCCGCTATTGAGAGCAGGGGGATTTTTTGTTAATAAATAACATATTAGACCGTTTTCTTATATGAAATTTGTCCTATAATTTAATTTGAATAGTTTTTATTATAGAAAGAAGTCAAAATGAAGAAAACACTCCTGGCTGCTCAAGCCCTAATTACAAGTGGATTGCTGCTGGGAATCAGTCAACAAGTTAAAGCAGACACTGTTGATTCAAATACTGAAAAAACACCTGCTAGTGAGAATAGTAATAATCAACATACTTCTCAAGAGCAGGACCCAAAGATTTTAGCTACTCAGCAAGATAGTCAAGTTAGTTATCAAAATCAAACGCAGCAATTAACAGAAACGATCTATTTTCAAGACACTTCAGGTAAGGAAATTGCACCGGCTAAAAAACAAATTGTGACTGTTTCTCGGATAAACACATTAAAAGATGGGCAAGTAATAAAATATGGCACTTGGTCAAAGACAGATTTTCCACAAATGAAAGCTCCTAAAATTGATGGGTATATTCCAACGCAGCCTTATTTAGATGCTTTACCTGCAAATCAAAGCTTTTATTTTGTTTGGCAGTATCGTAAAGCAATAAATAATACTCAGCCAAATGAGTTCAAACCCGCTCCAGTTCATCCAAATATCGTAGATACTAAAACTGTTAGTGCTAACATAGATCAGTCAGATAATAATATTAAGCATCCAGCATTAAATTTAAAAATAGATGCTGAGCTAAAAAATAGTAATCAGTATAACGTAGACGAATTAGCCAAAAATTCTATCAAACTCAGCGCTTTTCAAGATGATAAAACGCTTAATCAAGCTTCTAGCGATGCAGATAAAGATTCTTCGGATATTCAACATAAAGATGCAACATTACCACAAACTAGCAGTAGTAATTGCGATGAGCTTAAGATTAGCGGCTTATTAGGTGTGATTAGCTTAATGGGGTTTATGGGTGTACGTAAAAAGCACAAATTTTAACTAAAAGAATCCGTAAGGGTTCTTTTTATGTATATAAACTGAAATGGTTTACAATTAAAGTGATTAGTAAGAAATAAAATTTATGAGGTGACAAAAATGGCAAAAAAGCTTTTAACATTATCCTTAATTAGTGCTGGATTAGGTGCTTGTGCAGTTGGAGTTTATTACTTTTTGAAGAAGAGAAAAGATTCAGCTGATGAGAATTATTCAATTGACAATGGTCAAGAGTTAGATTTAAGTAGTGATCCATTCTTTAACAAAGATTTACCACATATCACGCATCAAACAATTCCTGGTCAAGCCGAAATGGAAGTTAAGAATTATACTTATTCTTCAACAACTCCTGCAGATCGGATGCCAAGTAAGACAAGTCATGCAGATTAAAAAGGGCTCGAGCAATCGAGCTTTTTTGTTAGCGAGGTTTAAGGTTATGAAAAAAATAATACTTTTACTAGCTTTAGTTTTCTGTCTAGGATTTACTGGATGTCAAAATCAAAAGAAAAATACTAATACTCAAAGCCAACAAGAAACAAAGATTTTGAATTCTAAAAAGCAAAGCCAACTTTCTCAGACAATGAAAAAGTATGGTCAAAAGCAAAATGTTAAGTATCATGAATATAATGGAGTTCAAGAATTAAGAATCACCAATGGACGTGTCTATCCTGATATTTTTAAAACAGATACTTTTTACCTAAATAACAAGAAGATATCAATTGGTTGGGATCCGTATGGGAAGCATCATTATGATTATGAGGTGCTGGCAATTTATAATGCGGATTTGTCTAAAAATAATCACAAGACATTTTTATTTTGTCGGCATGACAAAAAGCCAATCATTCTAGTAGAAAATGATAATTCAAATTCTGACAAGGTTATTTTAAAACAAAGTCCTGATAAGGGGCTAAACAGCGCATTTGTTGGTATTATGAATGGCTTTAATAAGTAAAATTTTGAAGTTAAAATTTTTATTTACCTAAGACCATTTACAATTAACGTGAAGTTACTTAAGAAGGAATGGAGGTCTCACTATGACATTACCAAAGTTTGATCAAGAAAAAGAAGATATCATTAAACAAGTTCGTGAAATGATTGATCGTGATCGCGATAATGGTTATATCTTGGAAAGCTTGCAATCTCAGTATGGAGAAGATTTCTCTGATGCTGATTTAAAGAAGTTTATTCAAGAAGCAAGTAAATAATTTACCTATACAAATAAATATTTTTCAGAAGATAGAAAATAAATTCTGTCTTCTTTTTGTTCATATATAAAGATATTGATAAAATTATAAAAATATTGGTGACAAAATCCAATTTGTCCTGTATCCTAATTACTCGGGTCTTTTCATATTTGTTAAAC
>NZ_CANBCP010000096.1 GCF_947367085.1 uncultured Lactobacillus sp.
ACCTGTATATCACCGATATTCGCTGATATTCAGTGATAAATCTGTGGAACCCAACTGATTTAGCTCTTGATTTTTTTGTTTGACCAATCTCTAGACTATTTCCGTCCTTAGAAACATGAACGTTAGAACATCCTGCCAAAAGCAATAAGCTAGCACATGCAAAAAGCATTTTTATATTTTTCTTCATCTTGATCCCCTTTTTCTATATTCTATATCCTACCATTATTTGGTTTTTTCGCTAATAATTATTTTAAGTATCTACTAGCTTGTTTAACTGAAAAATCAGACATCTCAGGATGATCACTAATAAATTTTTTAACCCAGCTCGGATTGGTCTTTGAATAATCACGCAAGGCCCAACCGATAGCTTTATTAATAAAAAACTCGTCGCTTGAGGTATTGTTGGCAATAATTTGAGCTAATAATTGTGTATTTGTCTTTTCTTTTCTTAATAACTGGTGTTCAATGGCAACTCGAACTAACCAGATATTATCTTGTTTTGACCATTCAAGCATTAATTCATTAACACGTTTATCTCTTAGGCCTAATTTTCCAATAGGTTTAATTAGGCTGTCAGTCGTATCCCACCAAGATTTTGTAGTCACATAAACTTTTATTTTTTCCAGATCTTTATACTCTAGAAACTTTTGCATGCTAATTAAATAATCACATCCAAAATACTGAAATTCACGATATTTGTCCTGCCAAGCTTGATCAAGGAGTTTCCAGTTGATCTTTTTATCTTTTTTCTCTAATAACAGATCTTGATGATATACTTGCTTGCGCCTAGCTGCTTGATAACCATAAAAATCAAATTGATTACGCATATATGCTTTCATATGCCTTGCGGTGTCTAAATCTTTGTTATTTTCGAATCGCTTTTTTAATTCTAAATAATTAATCATATCTATATTTTAAAACAACTAATCGCTTTCTAAAAAGTATATAAAACAAGAATAAGAATAAAAAACTTTAGGTAAAAGACCTAAAGTTTTAATAATCCATCATCAGTGCTAAGCTCAGCAATTGATGCACATATGAAAAATCTGAAGCTTCCATCCGTTCACCAGTTTTACCAATAACTCTTTTTTGATCAAAACTATGAATCTGAGAACAATTTACACGTCCATGCACTGTATGATAATCAATCAATTTAAAATAAATCGGAGCGTCACTTCCATGAGAAGTAATTGGGCAAACAATTACATAATTACCAGCCTGGTTATAAGCATCGGTTGATACTACCACTGCGGGATGTTTTCCTCGCATCTCTAATCCTTCAGAAGGAGAAAAATTCATCCACACAAAATCGCCCTGACGAAAAGATTCAGCTTGCTCTTCAATCTTGCCAATCTTGTATCGATTGTTCTTCAAAGTAATCACCTTCTGGATCTTTCATATCAATATTTTTATCAGTCATATAGGGATTTTTTAGTTTGGGAGTCAATATTAGGGCTCCATTATGCATCTTAGTTACTACAAAAACTTGATCAACGTCGATTTTCAAGCTTTTAGGCAGAATTAAAGAAACTGAATTACCAACTTTTCTACTTTTAATTTCAAGAATCATATTATCATCCTCGGTTCTATCTTTCGTATAATTAATTATACATGTTAAATTTGATCCAATAAAAAAATAAGGTCTATAAATGGACCTTATTTTTCTACGATTCTTTCTCGCATCAACACTTCACCTTGACTTACTGGCGAGCCATAATCCATTAGTAAGTGAGGATTTTCACCTTTTGAAAAAATTACCATGACAGTGGAATCAAGACCTTTTTGTTTCATTAATTCGCGACTAAAGCGTAGTAATTTTTGACCTTGTTTGACTTTTTTATCACGACTGGTGTATGCATAAAAGCCATTACCTAATAAATCAATTGTATCAACACCCACATGCACCAAAACTTGCATTTCATCAGTTGTATCAATTAGAACTGCCTGACGAGTTTCTGGAAGACTCGCCACTTTGCCAGAAACTGGAGCATAGATTGTATTGGCATTTTTATCAGGTACTATTGCAAAGCCGTCACCGATCAACTTCTGAGCAAATACTGGATCACTTACATCCGACAAGCTCATCAAAATTCCATCTATCGGTGCAGTCACAGTAAAAACAGACTGCAGAGTTTTCTTCTTAAAAAAATGTAACATTTCGATTTCCTATCTATATTAAGTAGTATCTGATCTCTATGACTCCATTCTACGCTCAAAACAAGTTAGCTTTCAATTAATAAGCTTACACAATATACTATTTAAGGAGATATTGTTTTTTTATATTAATAATACAATTTTGACAATTAATTCACATTTACGCGTTAAAATTAAAGTGATCTAAGTAAAGAAACTAAGGAACTTTCATATGGAAAATAATAATATACTTTCTTACATAACCTGGCGCGGTGATATTGATCTCAAGTCACGACCTTTTAGTGCCGTCGATGCATTAGTATTATCGTGTTTTATTTATATTGATTTTAAAGGAATTGTTCCCTCATCTAACAAGACCATTACTGTTAAAAAAGCAGCCCAAGAATATTTCTCTAGTGATTCTCCCCATGACACAAACGGAATTCGCTATCAGAGCTTACTTAAATTGATGGCTGGTTCAATCAGATTCGAAAATGCAAAACTTTCTAACTTTGTTTTTATCTTAACTGATAAAACGCAATTCTGTGCCATGCGCATTACTCTTGATGATGGGACTAACTTTCTAGCCTTTAGAGGAACCGATGATAGTTTAGTCGGCTGGAAAGAAGACTTTGAAATTTCATTTAAAACAACCCCAGCCCAAGAAGCAGCAGCTACTTACTTGAAAGAACTTTTAAAAGGCAATGATCAATCCTTTATTCTCGGTGGTCACTCAAAAGGAGGAAATTTAGCTGAATATGCTCTGTTTTCATTACCAGAAACAGAACGTGATCGCATAAGCGCTGTCTACACTTTTGACAGCCCTGGATTAAGTAAAAGAGTCGATGAAATTCAACCTAAAATTCATCGGTTTGTTCCAGAATTCAGTATTATTGGCCGTTTATTTGAACCAGAAGAAGGCTTAAAAGCTACTATTGTTGTTAGCGATCGACCTAAACTGGCTCAACATGATCCAATGAGTTGGGAAATTACCGGATCAAGTTTTGTTACAAGAAAGCATCGAAATCCTGAATCTAGAATTTATAATCAAATGATAAATCAATGGATTGAAGAAGCCTCACCGGCAGAACGTGAAGCCTTAACCAATGATTTATTTGAGTCTTTTGCGGCCAGTGGCGCTACAAAAATCACAGAATTAAATAAAAATGGTTTTGGCGGCTTTGGAGCAATTTTACTTTCGCTTACCGACTCTTCTAGACGCACCCGTTTTGTTTTAGGGAGTTTATGGCGAACTATTTGGCAAAGATTTAAAAATTTACACCTCGAAAGATTATTTGTCACACGTGCATCTTTAATTGGTTGGGCGATGATCATTTTAGGAATCATTGATTTAAAAATCCCTAATTATACCTATCGTGCTTTTGGTGCATTAGCTGCTGTTTTTACTTTATTTTGGAGCGGCGACCATATTATTACAGCTGCAAATTCCAAATTAAAGCCTCGCTCTAAAAGATTTTTCATAATTTCTTATCTAATTGCTTTTGCACTTTCAGTTGGAATTTTGTCTAACAATGATTGGTTAACTTTTCTTGCTCATTATGCGCTAGGTGTCTTCTTAATTGGCTTTGCTTATGTAAAATTACGAACTGTTATACTACGCAAAATCGGCGGTGGGCTTAGTAT
>NZ_CANBCP010000097.1 GCF_947367085.1 uncultured Lactobacillus sp.
GCAGCGTCAGATGTGTATAAGAGACAGGTTTTAAGAATGATATCAGAGAAAGCATTTGAACTAGGCTTTACTTCAAATGCTACTAATTTAAAGAAAGATTTTTTAGAAAGAGAAAAAGAATTTTCAACAGGATTTGGAAATGGGGTAGCAATTCCTCATGCTAAAACAAGCGATGTTAATGAGCCATCTATTTTCTTTGTTCGACTTAATAACAAAGTAGATTGGAATTCAATGGATGATCAACCGGTGAATTTAATAATTGCCATCGTAGTACCTGAGAATGCTGCTAAAGAACATCTAGATACTCTAGCAAAATTAAGTAGAAAAATTATCCATAGTAATTTCATAAATCAGCTGCAAACGAAAGATGCTGATCAAATTGCTGACTTGATTAAAGAGACTATCGCTTAAAGAGGTGAAAAATTATGACAGAGATAGTAGCGGTTACCAACTGCCCGGCTGGTATAGCACATACTTATATGGTAGCTGAAAAAATTGAAGATGAAGCTAAAAAAAGAGGCTACGAGGTCCATGTGGAAACTCAAGGAGCTAGTGGGATTGAAAATCAATTGACTCCAGATCAAATTAAAAAAGCTGATTATGTGATTCTTGCTTTGGGCAAAGGAATGACAGATGAAGACAAAGCCAGATTTAATGGAAAGAAAGTAATTGAAATTCCCGTTTCTGAAGCTTTAAGAAACGTTCCTAAGATTATGGATAATCTTAGTTTGGAAGCAAAAGTATTTTCTGCTTCTAAAGTTAAATTAGGTGATAAGCAAGAATCAGTTCAGACTGGATTTATTAGTCACCTAATGGCTGGTGTGTCAGCTGCGCTTCCATTCGTTATCGCTGGTGGTTTGTGTATGGCTTTAGGGAGCATTTTGGCACAATTTGGAATGCCTAATATAGCGCCAAAAAATGGTAGTATTGGAAGTTTACCATGGGCACTAAATACGATTGGTGGCTTGGGATTTACATTTATGGTTCCGATCATGGGCGCCTATATTGCTTATTCTATTGGTGATAAACCAGCTTTTGCACCTGCATTTATTTGTTCATACTTTGCAAATTCACCAGATTTATTCGGTAAGAAAACAGGTGCAGGATTTATTGGAGCAGTTATTTTAGGCTTAGCAATCGGTTATTTTGTTAAATGGTTTAAGACGGTCAAAGTCGGAAAAACTTTCCAGTCTACAATGGGGTTTTTAGTAATACCATTTGTCACACTACTAGTATTTGGTTTAATTAGTTGGTTTGCATTAGCACCTTTTGCTTCATGGCTTATGGGTGTTTTACTTCACTTCTTAAATACCATACCACCATCACTAAAAATTGTTGGAGGATTAATAGTTGGAGGAATGCTTGCCTTTGATATGGGTGGTCCAGTTAATAAAGCGGCTTGGTTCTTTGCATTTTCACTTATTGGCTCACACGTATATTCTTGGTATGGAGTAGTTGGGGTGGTTACAACTCTTCCACCAGTAGCAGTAGCTATTGCTTGTTGGATTAAGCCAAGCTTATTTACAAAACAAGAAATCGGATCAGCTTTACCAGCATTATTAGTTGGAGCCACAGTTGCAACAGAACCAGCGATTCCTTATGCATTGGCAGCTCCACTTCCGATGATCAGTGCTAATACCTTAGCAGGAGCTCTTACAGGAGCATTAACAATGTTACTAGGTGTAGATCGAATAGCTCCCGGTATTAATGTTTTAGATCCTCTTCTTGGTTTAGTTCATCCTTGGTACAATTTCTATATTTGTTTGGCAGTCGGACTTGTACTTAATGTCACATTTATCATTATATTTAAGAGTATTTGGATGAAGAAGCAAGAACAAAAGGTTTTGGAAGAAAAATAAGGTGATAATATGATTGAGGGGTTTGATAAGATTA
Source organism: uncultured Lactobacillus sp. (assembly GCF_947367085.1). Classification (GTDB taxonomy): domain Bacteria; phylum Bacillota; class Bacilli; order Lactobacillales; family Lactobacillaceae; genus Lactobacillus. The sequence continues at coordinate 1,894 of NZ_CANBCP010000097.1, forward strand.
TAAATCGGCATAATACCTATAGTACCCAATGGGATTATGCTATAGATCGCTTTGGAAGAAATGATGTTTTACCTTTTTCTATTTCAGATACAGATTTTGCAGTTCCAAAAGAAGTACAGGAAACTCTGAAGAAAAGAATTGAACATCCTATCTATGGATATACTCGATGGAATCATCATGATTACAAATCAGCAATTACGAATTGGTATTTAAAAAGATTCAATCAGAAATTTTCAGAAGATATTGTAGCTTATACTCCCAGTGTAGTATTTGCAATTTCTGATTTTATTAAAATGCATTCTAGTCCTGGAGAAGCAGTTGCAACCTTTATTCCAATGTATGATGCATTCTTTAATACAATTGAATCAAACAATAGATTATTAGTACCAGTTAAATTAGGTGATGCTTATAGCCATTACAAAATTGACTGGGATGGTTTAGAAAGAGTATTGTGTCAAAAGAATGTAAAAATATTTTTGTTAACAAATCCACATAATCCTACTGGAAAAGTGTTTTCAGCAAGTGAATTAGAACACATCGTATCTTTTTGTGAACAATATAATGTCTTTTTAATTTCAGATGATATACATCAAGACATTGTATATAAACCTAATAAATATACTCCAGTTTTAAAATATGCTAAAAAGAATGTAGTGTTATGCAGTTCAGGCTCAAAGACTTTTAATACTCCTGGCTTAATCGGAGCATATATTCTATGTCCCAATAAAGTAGATTATGAACAGTATCTGATTGACCTAAAGCAGAAAAATGCTCTATCTTCTGTAAGTATCTTTGGGATGCTTTCGCAAATTGCTGAATATAAATGCGAGAAATATGTTGATCACTTACTGCCTTATTTAGATAAAAATATGGATACAGTAGAGAAATTTTTTACTGAAAAGGATTTGGGCTTAAAGTTTATAAAACCTCAAGGTACTTATTTAGCTTGGATAGATAGTTCAGCACTTCAATTAACAGAAGATGAATTACAACATTTGCTAATAGACAAAGGGCATGTGGGAATAATGAAAGGTTCCACTTACGGCGACCAAAATCGTTTGAGGATGAATATTGCTTGTCCACGTAGCAAGGTTATCGAAGGATTGAATAGAATAGAAATAGCTTTAAGTTAGCGAAAGATGGAATAAAAATGATTTCTGAAAGACAAAAACAAATAATTAAGCTACTTCATGATAGAGACTTAACAGTTAATCAATTAGCAAGAAAAATTAATGTCTCAGAAAGGACGATTTCCAGGGATATTAGGTTTATTAATGAAGAGTTGAAAAATATTGCTCAGATTAATATTGAAGGTTTTTGTAAACTTGAAGTATTTTCAGAAATCAAATTGTTTGAACTTTTACAAGAGAGGATTCCTGATAAAATTAAATTGTTGTTCTTGTCTCTCACTTCAGATGAATTATCATTAGATGAGGCATGTGATAAATTATATATCTCAAAGGCAAAGCTTAAAGAATTACTGAAAAGTTTAAATGAAGAATATGCAGAGTTTATTATATTTGATTTAAAACAAGGAACTGGCATTATTATCAGAGCTAATGAAGCAGTAAAAATGGATTTTTTAGTTAATCTATTAATTGAATATCCTGATTTACGTAAGAATTTGGGATTTACAGCACCAGATAGGAGTCAATTGATTTTTAATTATAAGGCCGCTACTAATCAATTTTTGACTAAAGATCAGTTGCAAGTCCAATTATTTGTTGAAAACTATTATAAGTCTTCCATTTTTATTAAGGATAAGCTTGAATTAATATATTTATTGAATATCCAAAGAAAAAAGATAAGTGAAATAATAGATCAAATTTTTATCGAAAATGGTTTCGAAGAACCGAATAATAACTTGAC
>NZ_CANBCP010000098.1 GCF_947367085.1 uncultured Lactobacillus sp.
ATTCCGGCTTAGCTCAGTTGGTAGAGCACCTGACTGTTAATCAGGTTGTCGTCAGTTCGAGTCTGACAGCCGGAGTAAGTAGTCTCATTTTATGGAGTGTTGTCCGAGTGGTTGAAGGAGCATGATTGGAAATCATGTATACGGGCATTACCTGTATCGAGAGTTCGAATCTCTCACACTCCGCTAGAGACTACAAAAAATTCAAATGTCTGAGTAAAAAAGTTCTTGCATTAAATGCCAAGAACTGGTATATTAATAAACGTGCTCAGATATGAGATCTGACCCGTTGGTCAAGTGGTTAAGACACCGCCCTTTCACGGCGGTAACATGAGTTCAAATCTCGTACGGGTCATGAACGGAGGATTAGCTCAGCTGGGAGAGCATCTGCCTTACAAGCAGGAGGTCACAGGTTCGAACCCTGTATCCTCCATCGTTCGACAGACTACCGTTAGGTAGTCTTTTTTTTCTGTAAAAATTTATCGAACGTTAATCAAGATCGGTTAAGGTCCCGAAAGGATTCATAAATCATGTGAAGATGCCTTGTAACCGAAAGAGTATTTTTTAGGGGGACTCTATGAAAAAGGAAAAGAGATTATTTACTTCAGAATCTGTATCAGAAGGACATCCAGATAAAGTGGCAGATCAAATTTCAGATGCTATTTTAGATGCTATTTTAGAAAAGGATCCATATGGTAGAGTAGCGTGTGAAACTACTGTAACTACAGGTTTAGTTCTAGTAGTTGGTGAAATATCTACATCAGCATATGTTGATATTCAAAGTATTGTAAGAAAAACAATCCTTGAAATTGGTTATGATAAGCCTGAATTGGGTTTTGATGGAAATAATTGTGCTATCTTGGTTGATATTGATGAACAATCTTCTGATATTGCCGGCGGGGTAGATGAATCATTAGAAGTTAGAGATAATGCTAATGATACTGATGATTTGGATAAAATCGGAGCTGGCGATCAAGGATTGATGTTTGGTTTTGCAATTAATGAAACTCCAGAATTAATGCCATTACCAATTTCTTTAGCACATAAATTAATGAGAAAAGTCGCAGAGTTAAGAAAAGATGGGACTCTTGAATGGTTAAGACCAGATGCTAAAGCTCAGGTTACTGTTGAATATGATGAAAACGATAAGCCAAAACGCGTTGACACTGTTGTAATTTCAACTCAAACAGATGACAAAGTTAAAAATGATGAAATATATAATGCCATGCTTGAGATGGTCATTAAACAGGTCATTCCTTCAAAATATTTAGATGATAAAACAAAGATTTTGATTAATCCTTCAGGGCGATTTGTTATTGGAGGTCCTAAGGGAGATTCTGGTTTGACTGGAAGAAAAATTATTGTTGATACCTATGGTGGTTTTGCTCGTCATGGTGGTGGAGCTTTCTCAGGAAAAGATCTGACCAAGGTAGATAGAAGTGCCAGTTATGCTGCAAGATATGTTGCTAAAAATATCGTTGCTGCTGGATTAGCCGATAGATGTGAAATTCAACTCGCTTATGCCATTGGTGTTGCGCATCCAGTTTCTATCATGGTTGACACTGCTGGAACTGGAAAAGTAGAAGATGATTTACTGGTTGAAGCAATAAGAAATACTTTTGATCTTCGTCCAGCAGGTATTATCAAAATGCTAAATCTAAGAAGACCTATCTATCGTCAAACTGCAGCTTACGGTCATTTTGGTAGAACGGATGTGGATTTACCATGGGAACATACCGATAAGGTTGATGAACTAAAAGACTATGTGTCAAAACATTCGAATTAATTAAAGGAAAAAATAAATGAAAAAAACAAACGTGCCGATAACCACGCTTGCGATTTTTATGACAACTTTTATGACTGCCATTGAGGGGACGATTGTTTCAACTGCTATGCCAACAATTGTTGCTGATTTAAATGGTTTAGAAATAATGAACTGGGTGGTATCAGTATTTCTCTTAATGACAGCTATATCTACACCTTTATATGGAAAACTGGCTGATCGAATCGGAAGAAAGCCAGTTTTTTTAATAGGTATTGCCTTATTTATCGTAGGTTCTTCTCTATGTGGCTTAGCTCAAAATATGGTTGAACTGATATTATTTAGAATAATTCAAGGCTTAGGCTCTGGAGCAATCCAGCCAGTTGCAGTAACTATTATTGCGGATCTATATGCTTTAGAAAAAAGAGCAAAAATGCTTGGGCTTAATTCTGGATTTTGGGGAGTTGCATCAGTCATTGCACCATTACTGGGGGGATTTATTGTCCAGCATCTTTCCTGGCACTGGGTATTTTATATTAATGTTCCAATAGGTATTATTGCGTTCCTTCTAGTTCAATTGTTCTTTAGTGAGAAAAAACGCTCAGTAGATTCCCATTTAGATTTTAAGGGCGTTTTATCATTAGTGGTATTATTACTTGCTTTGATGATTTTTTTACAAGAATTGAGTACGCCACACTCTAGCTGGTTATTGATTATTCTGGGTGTCATTAGTATTATAGCTGCAATAGCATTTTACAAAAGTGAAAAAGTGGCTGAAGATCCATTATTGCCTTTAGGAATGCTTAAAGATCGAGAATTTCTTGCAATTAACTTGATAACGCTTTTTGTTTCTGGGGTAGTTATTGGCTTTGAATTCTATATTCCAACTTGGATGCAGGGAATAAATGGTACAAATGCATCTTTAGCGGGATTTGCAGTTACTCCAAGTTCATTGATGTGGATTGTTGGTTCCTTCCTAGTAGGGTCAGCTCTTGGAAAATTTGGTATAAAAAAGACTTATGATTACATGTTGTTGATCTTAGTATTAGCAGATATGGTTATCTTAATGCTCCCAATGAATACTAATTTTTGGGTATTCTGTATAATTGCAGCATTTAACGGAGTAGCTTTCGGAATTATAACTACAGCTTCTCAGGTACGCTCTCAAATTTTAGTTAGCTCTGACAAAATAGGAGTTGCTACTAGTTTTAATACCTTAATGAAGTATGTAGGACAAACCATGATGGTTTCTGTTTATGGAATTACATTCAACTTAGTGATTGGTCAACATCTGTCTCGTCATTCAGATGTGACCCAAGATATGATGAATAAAATTGTTTCTTCACAAATGGCAAAAGAACTACCAGTAAATTTGATTCCTCAATTGCGTTCTATATTACTATCTGGCTTAAAAAGCGTGTATTGGGCATCAATGGTCATTATTATTATTTCGTTATGTATAAATCAAACCTATAAAAAAAGATTTAGATAATTCTAAATCTTTTTTTGATAAATTAAATATTGATAAATAGTTAGAATTAGAAACAAATAGAATAGAGCTTCTAAAAATCCACCTAATACATCTGATGGATAATGAACATGCAAGAAAATTCTGGTATAACCGATAAGTAAAGGCATTAGTGATAAGATAATAATCAAAATACTCTTAAGCCAATTTTTCTTTACTGCAAAAATCGTTAATACAATCAAAACACCGCAAAAAGCACAACTACCGACTGAATGTCCGGAAGGAAAGCTATATCCTCCAGCATAGATTAAATGCTTAACACTGGGACGGGGACGCTGAATAATATTTTTTAAAATCCAATTGCTTAAATTTGCAAAAATCATCACTGTAGCTAAAAAAGCTGCATAAATATTTTTCTTAGCAATTAATAAGATTAAAAATAGGATGACTGTAATAGTGGTTATTGTGCTTGTATTTCCCAATATAGTAA
>NZ_CANBCP010000099.1 GCF_947367085.1 uncultured Lactobacillus sp.
CCCCGATGTCCAAATTTATGCCCTTGAACCAGCCGAATCACCTGTTTTAAAAGAAGGTAAAGGCGGTAAACATAAGATCCAAGGAATCAGTGCTGGCTTTGTACCAAAAGTCCTTGACACTGATGTTTACAATGGGGTTATCGAAATCAAGAGTGACGATGCAATTGCGATGGCGCGTGAGGTTGGTCATAAAGAGGGTATCCTTGTTGGGATTTCTTCCGGAGCTAATATCAAGGGTGCAATTGAGCTTGCTAAAAAGCTTGGTAAGGGGAAGAAGGTTATTACCGTCGCTCCTGATGGTGGTGACCGTTACCTTTCAACTGAATTATTTGATTATTAATTTTTTAGGCTCTTCGTCAAGAAGTACTGATAGGAAAAATTGAATAAGATTGATCAAGCAGCTCGCACCTGGACCGTGTGAGTTGCTTGTTTTCTTTTCCAGTTAATTGCGATGTAGGTGTTCGGGAGTGATAAGAGAATCCGAATGCGGAAATTGAAGAAGTTACGAAAACCATAAGCAGTTCGCTTAATGACTTTAATCTTGTTATTGGTTCCTTCGATGGGACCGTTAGTGTAGTTGGCATATTTGAAGCTATTGATAATTTCTTGTTTGTGATTTCTAAGTGTCCGTTGGACCTTTTGGAGGGTAAATGGTAAGGTAGTCCACTTGATTGCGAGTAAGTTATCTAGGTCAGCTTGATCATGATTATGGACAATTAGAATCAAGCGCTGGTAATAGTTATATGCGTCTTTAAGCTCTGCATCAAGGTCAAGTAGGCGGTGAATAACCTCAACGTCACTCAACTGGGCATAGCCAAAATTGCGTCGAGAGCAGAAATTATCGTACTTGAGCTTATTTGCCGGGGTAAGGATTAGTTTCCAGAAATGTTTTAAGGCCCGCCATTCAGGCGTACCGTTGCCCGTACGATTCATTACTTGAATCCTAATCTTGTTTAGCGCACGATGAGCTTGGGCGACAATATGGAAGTGATCGGCAATAATCAGGGCATTGGGAAATAGCTTTTTGATCAGGGATCGGTACGGTGTATAGAGGTCAACGGTAACGGTTCGAACTGCTAAACGTGCTGAGAGGTCGTAGCGCAAGAAGTAGTTTCGCAAATATGTGTTACTTCGCGAATTGATGATATCGAGTGTCCGCTTATTTTCAATGTTCATTAAGATCATGCTCATTCCGCTGGGAGCGAAGCGTCCAGACTTAAAGTCGTCAAAGGCGATGTGACGCGGGAGCCAATGATAGTTGGGCTTGAATGTTTCATCAAGGTGGTCAATAACTCTTCTGACGGTACCATCAGAAACACCGAGTTCTTTGGCGAGATCCTTTTGCGACTTATTCAAGGTTAAATCCATCATAATCTTCTGCTTAACGGCAGTAGAGATGTGATTACGGTAATTAACATCATCAACACTGGCAAGTTTGGTGATTGTCTGCGGACAAGCGTCAGATGACTTACAGATATACTTCTGTTTTTGGATTGACCAAATTGTCGGTTTATAGTGTAAGCTGGGAGCGAGATAATTGACTTCTTTAAAGCCGTTCTTTTTCATCAGTTGGCCACAACTGGGACAATTAATGGGATAAGTTTGAAGCATATGGACTACTACGCAGTTATCTTTTTCCTCGATCGGATCGTGTGGCAAGTTTTCGTTTAATTTGAGATGGGGATCTTTTACTCCTAAAGCATTTTTGATAAAATTATCCATGAAAGATGGTCCTTTCTTAAACGAACAGACGGGGTCCAGCCATCTTTCGTTTTTTTATTTTAAATTTTAAAACAAAATAAGCACCGATGATAGTTCATCAGTACTTAATATTGTAGAGCCAATACTTACGAAAATGTAGGAGGTATTTTTTTTACGAAAAAATACAATCGATTCTTAAAAAGAAAAATTTTTGATTGGCAAAACCATAACAAGTTCGTTTTAGCGTTTTGATTTTGCGATTGATACCTTCTAAAGGCCCATTAGAATAGTCAAACTTAGCGCTATTTAAGACATATTTCAGATTATGACGGAAGGTTTGAATAGCTGTGTCCATTTCCGTATTTGTTTTTTGGTAGTCTGAGATGGTTAACGCTAGTAATTCACAATTGCGCTCGTTTAGGGCCTTGGTGATATCTTGGTAAGTCTGGTATACTTCAGCGAACTTAGAAAATTTATTAGTAATGAGATCAACGGCATTTTGACGAGTCATATATTGATTAACGCCGCGAAGAAAGATTACTTCTTCTGGGTGAAGATCTTCAGCTTTTTTATGGAATAGTTTCCAATGTGATTTCATAATTTTATATTCTCGACTATGTTTATCGAGGCTTTTAAGAATCGAGACACGATAATTATCCAAAGCACGACCAGCTAATTGCACGAGGTGAAAACGATCAATAATAATGTTGGCATTAGGAAAAAGACGATAGATAAAGCTTTGATATTGAGCATTTAAATCAATTACAACTGATTGAACGCATTCGCGTTCAGCCTTTGAATAACGATTTTCAAAATAATCAACAATGGTAGGCGATAGCCGATCTTGTAACTTCGTGACAATTTGGTGAGTTTCAGCATCGCAACAAATAAAGGACATCACAGACTTAGTTGAACGAAATTCGTCAAAACATAGATGCTTAGGCAGCTTAGCCACACGATAGTGTGGTTTCATGCGTTCTAAAATTGTTCGCCGAACACTGCTAGGAGAGCAGTGACACATTTCAGCAATAAGCTGACCGGCAAGTCCCTTACGAGCTAAAAGCATGATTTGATTTTTGAGGTCACTGGATAGGGTTTGATTTTCTCTGGTTAAATTAGTAACAGCGCCAAAAGTAGTATGACATGATTTACATTTATAGCGTTGTTTACGAAGTTCTAGTTCATACCTTCTTCCATTTAGACTAGCCAGTCGTACATGAGTTTTGCGAAAGCCATCTTTATTAACTGTGGGAAAGCCACAGTTACGACAACGATTAATGGGATAAGAAAGGGTAGCTTTTATTAGGGTGATATACTCTTTAACGGAATTATTGTTCTGTTCAGCCTCTTCAACCGAAATAACTTTAATATTTTTATCTTTAATTCCAAGAATATTTAGGATAGAATCATTATGGGACATTTGTTTAACCTTCTTTCATGATTTTTGTGGTGAATTGATTGTATAACGAGGGGACAGCAAATGTCCTCTTTTTTGTATAAAAATCTGGCATGGAATTTTCATCCATACCAGAAAGTGTATACCCTTAATAATTCAGCTGACGTGATTGCTCTAGTTTAGTGATTGCGTCTTTTTTTATTGCAGATGAATAAAAAGTTTTTTAAACTGGTACCATGAGATGCTGAAAGGGGAGTGGAAGATGCAGCCACCATATAAGGTAATGTT
>NZ_CANBCP010000100.1 GCF_947367085.1 uncultured Lactobacillus sp.
GCTATAATCTTTTTTGTACTGCGGAAGTAGTTCAGTGGTAGAACATCACCTTGCCATGGTGGGGGTCGCGGGTTCGAATCCCGTCTTCCGCTCCAGTATAAAAGACTCACCGAAGTGTGAGTCTTTTTTATTTCTCGGGATGTGGCTCAGCTTGGTAGAGCGCTACGTTCGGGACGTAGAAGTCGCAGGTTCAAATCCTGTCATCCCGATTGGTAAATATTTTTTTGCAAAAACATTTTTCTTTACTTCATTCCGTGCTAGGATAAGGTTAGGCTCTAAACAGAGCCGTCTCCAATGCACCTGGAAGGACGAAGTTTATTATGAAAGAAAGAATTTATGTAGTCATGCACGCAAGTGTCAACCATGATTCACAAAAGAAAAATGGTTTGGTAAATATTTTGTATGCTTCCAAAGATCTTGAAAAGGCTAAGCAATTTAAGGAGAATCTTTCTCCATATGAAGTGGCTGCAGTTTATCCAATGCAATTAGATGAACAAATGTCAAATAATGACCAGCCCGCTCTTTCAATTCAATGGGACGATCTTCAATAATAAAAGATCCTGATTTTGGTCAGGGTCTTTTTATTGTTACAATATTTTAAAGAAAATAAAAAAATATTTTACAAGAAGATATTCAAGATTTAGAATATTTACTAACTTGTATTATTACTTATAAAAAGATAGTAAAGTAAGGCGGTGCGCAATGGAAAAATCATATAGCGATAGTGCTAGAGATGTATTACAGATTGCAAGAGAGCAAGCACAAAGCTTTCACCATCGAATAATTGGTACAGAGCATGTCTTATTGGCATTAGTTATTGAGGCTAATGGGGATGCCGGAAAGCTACTGCGTGAAAATGGGGTTACGCCAACCTTAGTTAGAGAAGAAATTGAGCGTTATACAGGATATGGATCTAGTCCTAAAGCGACTTACATGGAAATGTCCCCACGTTTAGATCTAGTTTTAAATTATGCTAAACAAAAGGCTAATAGTGTAAGTGCAGCTAAAATTGAAACAAATCATATTCTATTGGGATTGCTTGCAAGTAATCAAATTTTAGCAAGTTTGATCTTGAAAAATATTGGCTTAGATCCACAAATTTTAATAGATGAAATTAATGATGAATTAGGGAGTTCTAATATAAATTCAAATAATTTTGATAATAATTCAGCAACTGCTACGACTTCTTCTAAATCATTGACTCCAAACTTAGATAAAGTTGCAGTTAACCTCAATAATCGGGTTCGAGAAGGCAGCATTGATCCAGTTATAGGTCGTGATAAAGAAGTTAAGAGAGTAATTCAAATTTTATCTCGTCGTACCAAGAATAATCCAGTTTTGGTCGGTGAACCTGGCGTTGGTAAAACAGCAGTTGCTCAAGGTATTGCTGCTGCTATTGTTCATGGACAAGTACCAGATGATTTGGCACATAAACGTGTGATGGCACTTGATATGGGAAGTTTGATTGCTGGTACCAAGTATCGGGGTGAATTCGAAGATCGAATGAAGAAAATCTTGAATGAAATTCACCAAGATGGATCTGTGATTCTTTTTGTTGACGAAATGCATACTTTGATTGGAGCCGGTGGAGCTGAAGGGGCAATCGATGCTTCTAATATCTTAAAGCCCCCTTTAGCCCGGGGTGATATTCAAATGATTGGTGCCACTACTTTTGATGAATATCAAAAATACATTGAAAAAGATCAAGCTTTAGCGCGGCGTTTTCAAAGAGTAAAGATTGCAGAACCTACTAAGGCTCAAACAATTCAGATTTTGGAAGGATTAAAGCCAAAATATGAAGCCTTTCATAATGTACATATTACAGACGATGCAATTCAAGCAGCAGTAGACTTATCGGTCAGATATATTTCTAATCGTTTTTTGCCTGATAAAGCTATTGATTTGGTTGATGAGGCTAGTGCAGCTGTAAAAATTACAACTAAGGGTAAAGTAGATCCTAATTTAATCAAGTTGAACACTAAAATTAAGCAGACTATTAATCAAAAAGAACAAGCTGCTGAAAATCAAAACTTTGCTGAAGCTGCACGTTTGCATAATGAAGAAGATCAATTACAATTGCAGCGTGAAGCCTTGAATGAAAAGCTCTCAGCCAAAAATTCAAAGAGTGCCATTGTTGATGAAGCCCAAATTGCTAAAGTAGTTGCCCAGTGGACTGGTATTCCTGTAACTCGGATGAAAAAGAGTGAAACTAAGCGCTTAGCAAACTTAGAAGCAATCTTACATGAAAGAGTAATTGGCCAGCAGAGCGCTATTAGTGCTGTTAGTCGTGCAATTAGAAGAAGTAGAAGTGGCATTAAAGATGAAAATCGTCCAATTGGTTCATTTTTATTCTTAGGACCGACTGGTGTAGGTAAGACAGAATTAGCTAAAGCTTTGGCAGATGCGGTTTTTGGTTCTGAAAAGAATATTATTCGAGTAGATATGTCTGAATACATGGATCAGATTGCTACAAGTAAGTTAATCGGATCTGCACCAGGATATGTTGGCTATGAAGAAGGTGGACAGCTTTCTGAAAGAGTTCGCCGTAATCCTTATTCAGTAGTTTTACTTGATGAGGTAGAGAAAGCTCATCCTGATGTCTTTAATTTACTTTTACAAGTTTTAGACGAAGGATTTATGACAGATTCCAAAGGAAGAAAAGTTGATTTTAGAAATACGATCATCATTATGACTTCTAACTTGGGATCACGCTCAATTCAAGAAGATAAAACTGTGGGATTTGCAGCTGATAATGAAAGCCAAGATAAACTGAGAAAAGAAAAGATTAAAGCAGCTACTAAGCAATTCTTTAGACCAGAATTTTTAAATCGTATTGACGAAGTTGTTTCATTTGACAGTTTGAACAAAAAGCAATTACGTCAGATCGTTACTTTGCTGACGCATCGTTTAGTGGTTCGTTTAGCTAACCAAGAGGTAACTCTTAAAATTTCACCGGCCGCTTTAGATGTTTTAGCAAAAGATGGTTTTGATCCAGATAATGGTGCTCGTCCATTGAGAAGAGCTATTCAAAAAGATCTTGAAGATCCAATTGCTCAGTATTTGATTAGCGGTGAATTGAAGTCGGGACAAATCTTAAAGGTTGGAGCTCATCAAGGAAAATTGAAATTTAAAATTGAAGACGCTAAAAATAAAAACCTCGTAAAAAATTCTTGATTTTGACAAATTGATATTAAAATAGTAAAATAATTCTGTTTAAAAGGCTGAAATTCAGGATTTTGCTGATCTATTGTCCAGCAGAAT
>NZ_CANBCP010000101.1 GCF_947367085.1 uncultured Lactobacillus sp.
TTTCTTCAGGAGATAGATTGGGCTTAGTTGTTTTCTTACATTTGCTTTTTAAGCCTAAATTATTTTTTAGTTCAGGAGCAATTCTTTCGTATTTACTTGTTTTTGGTTTAGAGTTAACTAATCATTTACCAAAATTGAAGCAAAATATCACATTGAATTTATTAATTAATCCCATCTTGCTGTTTAGTTTTTATCGAGTAAATGTATTAACGATTCTTTATAACTTTTTAATTGTGCCAATCTTTAATTATTTGCTATTGCCGCTTACATTTGCAGCAATTATATTAGGTAAATTATTGCCTTTTATTTTAGATCCAATAGAAAAAATTTTTTCACTAATCATGAAAATAATTGCAATGTTAGCACAAACCAAATTGGGGATGTTAACCTTCGGTCAAATAAAGTGGTGGCAAGTTTTTGTCTTGTTATTTATGGCAATTTGTGTAATTATCATGCCAAAAGTAAAAATTTTCAAAATGTATTGGCGAAATTGGTTGATTTTAAGCTATGTAGTAATTTTTTTACAAATTCATTTTCCGCTTACAGGCCAGGTAACCTTTATCGATGTTGGTCAAGGCGACAGTATTCTGATCACGACGCCTTTTAAAAGAAAGGCGTATTTAATAGATACAGGAGGCAAAGTGACTTTTGGAAAAACTAAGACTCAGCCTCAGATCAATCGCATTACGTTGCCTTTTTTGTATAGCCAAGGCATTGATCATTTAGATGGAATTTTTTTATCTCATCAAGATGCTGATCACGTTGGAGATTTAGCACCATTACTTGATCAAATTAAAGTTAAAAAGCTATTTTTTGCCCAGGGTTTAACAGAAAATCCCTCTTTTCAAAAAAGGATTATCAAACATATTGATCAAGTTAAACTAGTCCCATTACTTGCTGGAAGTAAAGTAAAAGAGGGTGGTATTGATTTTAATGTTGTTTATCCATTTGAAGCAGGATTAGGTAAGAATGAAGACTCATTATCTCTATTTTTTGAAATAGCCCACAAGAAGTGGCTTTTTACTGGTGATTTAGATCGAGCTGGTGAAAAGAAAATTATGGAGCGTTACGCTCTAAAGGCTGATTATTTTAAACTTGGGCATCATGGCAGTAAGACTTCTTCGGATCCAGAATTTTTAAAACAGCTAAATCCGCAATTGGTTTTTATCTCATCAGGAAGAAATAATCGCTTTGGTCATCCTCATCAAGAAACTTTACAAACGCTTAGTCAATTAAATATCCCTGCCTTAAATACGCAAGATAGTGGTACAATTACATGGACCTATTCAAATTCAAAGTTAGGTTCAAGTAGATTTTCAACATTTTTACCAAGGAAGAATTAATGAACATACTATCTTTATTTAAACAATCCAATCCTAAGACGACACAAACTCTAGTTTTTGGGGAAGATGCTTTTTTAAATGAGTATTTAGCACGTAAATTCGTCAACCAAGAAAAATTTAAGGATTTTGAGCATCTAACCATTGATTGTGCTGAAGATGGATTAGACGAATTAATGGCTAACTTGACGGAGTCATCGCTTTTTGACAGACAAAAAATAATTTTAGCCAAAAATCCCTTTTTTCTAACTACTAAAGTTGCAGCAAAATATAAAAAGGATATTGAAAAGCTTCAAGTAATTATTCAGCATTTAGATGAATTAGAAAATATAGTTGTTTTTATAGCAAGTTATGAAAGCATTGATCGTCGCAAAAAGATTAGTAAAGAGCTAATGAGTCAGGTAAACGTTGTTGAAACAAAATTGAAGCCTTACGAAATTAGTGGCTTTTTAAAAGCATTAATTAAAGACGAAGGTTATACGATTACTAATCAAGCTTTACAAATGCTAATTCAACGAAGTGATCAAGTATTGGATTCGGCGCTTAGTAATTATTTGAAATTGAAGAATATTTGTGCAGACGATGGCAAAATTACTGAAAGCCTGATTGATAGAAATATTGACCGTTCGCTCTCAGAAAATATTTTTGAAATATTAACGTCAGCTTTTAAAGGTGACTATAATCAAGCTAGTAAAAGATTAGATGATCATCTCAGAGAAGGGAATAATGCGATTCAATTACTAGCAGTCTTTCAAAATCAATTAGAATTCTTGTTAGTTGTGAAAGTTTTACAAAATAGACGCTGGAGTCAAGATCAAATTGTTCGAGAATTGAAAGCTAATCCATATAGAATAAAATTTGCAATGCAAAATTCTGTAAGATTGGCTAAATTAAAGTCACTCATTAATCAGGCAATAGAGCTAGATTACGGCTATAAAAACGGTATCTATCACAGCGAAGAATTTTTAAAACTATTCTTATTGTCAATTTAAGTTAAACAAAAAAGACGGAAAACCAGAAGGTCTTCCGTCTTTTTATTTATCAACTATAGAATTACTTAGCTGCAGCTTTCTTAGCCAAACGTGACTTGTCACGGCTTGCCTTATTCTTAGAAATAAGACCTTTTGAAGCAGCTTTGTCAAGTGCGCGAGCAGCTTTAACTTCTAAATCGAGGACGTCTTTTGCATCAGATTCAACAGCTTCGTTGAATTTTCTTACAGCAGTTCTCAATTTACTTAATTCTGAAGCATTACGCTTGTTTGCAGTAGCGTTAGTCTTAACACGCTTAATTGCTGATTTAATTTGTGGCATCAAACTCACCTCGATAAAATACAGATTTACCTGTTAATTGTACTAAATGATTGTCATGCATGCAAGGTAAATTAGTCTTGCTTTTTTAAAAAGTTACAGGTATTATAATTATTTGTTGGAACCATTAACGCTGTTTTCTCGCCGCCAACGGCTAACGTTGTTAATGGCAATTTTAAAAAGAGAGGTATTTTTCTAATGGCAATTTCAAAAGAAAAGAAAGATGAATTAATCAAGAAGTTTGCTCGTCACGAAGGTGATACTGGTTCTCCAGAAGTTCAAATCGCATTACTTACTGACGATATTAACAACTTAAACGCTCACTTGAAGGCTAACAAGCAGGACCACCACTCATACGTTGGTTTGCTTAATAAGATTGGTCACCGTCGTAACTTACTTCGTTACTTAAAGAACAAAGATATTCAACGTTACCGTGACTTAATTCAAGAATTAGGTTTACGTCGTTAATAAAAATTATTAGCTTTTGCACACACACGAAG
>NZ_CANBCP010000102.1 GCF_947367085.1 uncultured Lactobacillus sp.
GATAAATAATACAGCAGGTGATAAGATGGAATTTCAAGATAATATTCCGATTTATATTCAAATTGAGAAGTATCTTTATCGACAAATTGCACTAGGAAAAATCAAGCCTGGTGAAAAAGTTCCTTCTGTACGTCAGTTGGCCGTTGATTTAACTGTAAATGTCAATACAGTTCAGCGTGCTCTTAATCAAATGAATACTGAAGGAATTTTAGAAGTAAAAAGAGGACTAGGTTCTTTTGTTACTACAGATACAAGATTGATTCTAAAAAAGCGTGAGGAGCTAATTCAAGATACTATGAGCGAGTTTTTAGAGAGTACAAGACAATTAGGCCTAACTCCTGAACAAACGCTTGAGAGGCTCAAAAAATACATTGAAGACAAGAAGGTAGATTAAATGAACAACTCACTTTTAGAAATTAAGAATCTGACTTATAAGAAAAATTTGCGGACAATTTTAAACGATATCAATCTAAACGTCGGCTACGGTAAGATCGTGGCTTTATTAGGAGAAAATGGTGCCGGAAAAACTACTTTAATTAGAATTATTTCTGGTATTGCTAAGAATTATCGCGGCAACGTCGCTGTTAATGGTCAACAAGATGAAGAAGCAAGAAAGAGTCAAGTTTCGATTACAGATGCATTGAAGGGTTTTAATGAATCAACTAAGATCGATGAAATTGAATTCTTCTATGAAAAAATTTATCCAGATTTCGACGATCATCAATTTAAAGAACTCCGTGAGTTTATGAAGTTAAGTGGGGATATGAAGTTGAGACAGCTTTCCAAAGGGATGAGAGAAAAACTTGAGATTGCACTCACACTGAGTAGAAAAGTTCCTTTATATTTATTAGATGAGCCATTTTCTGGAATTGATCCTTTAGCTAGAAAGCGTATCATTAATTCAATTCTTTTATGGAAAGATCCTAAAGCAACCATGATCATTTCAGACCACTTCGTAAATGAGATCACGACAATTTTGGATGAAGTAATCGTAGTTAAGGATAAAACAATTGCTTCACATATTGCAGCCGACGATATTAGAGCAAATGGTCAAAGCATTGAGCAATATTATGAAAGCATGTACGAAGATGGGGGAGCTGAATAAAATGACAAGTTTCAAAAATTTATTTGCACGCATGTCTAAAGCTAAAATGCGCAATATCTATTTATTAGTACTCATCCAGCTGGTTTCAAGTTTATTAATCACTATCTGGAGTTTGATTACGAGCAGTGGTTTTAGGGGCGATGCTGGGCTTTTATCTTGGTTCATTATTGTGATGACTTTGATGCCATTTATTGATATCGCTTATGTTTTTATTTCAACTTGGCAAAATGAAAAAGAATTTGATTCGCAGACCTGGCGCTTAATTCCAATTTCTTCAACTAAGTTTTATATTGCTAACATTTCTTCAGCAATCGTCAATGGCCTTTACTTAGTTGTCTTACAACTAGCAATGGGCATTGTAGCATTCTTACCAGCAGTTTTTGATCACAATATTCGTTTTAATGTTTGGCAAATTAGCAATGCCGTAGGAAAAGAAGTATCTGGCGGTAATTACTGGGCAAAATTTTTCGAAGCATTTCCAATTGGAATTTTGCTTAGCGAATTTATCGCATTTTTACTTTTTGCTTTTCTGATCTACAGCATCGTTGCAACAATTGACTTGTCAAGTAAAACAATTCTCGATTTCCTACCAGAAAGACACAGTAAGATTTTTAGAGCAATTATTATTATTGTCTTAGTCTTTGTCTTACTGATTGCTTCAGGTAATGTAATGAATATGCTTTATCAAATGGATCCAGCACATGTTATGACGGGTGAAATTAGATCATATTCATCAGTTTGGTTCACCAATTTCTATTTATTAATCTTCAGTTTAATCTTTAGTGGGATTAATATTTGGTTGCTAGCAAAATATCACGAAAGTAAGTAAGAGCATTAAAAAAGATGGTCATTTAGTTGACCATCTTTTTGTATATTAACTTTTTATTTTAAGAATTAGCTTGAATATAATCTAAAACTTGTTCAGCTTCTTCAGTGGTGAATTTCTCTTCGCCGCTTTTCATTGCATGAATCTTTTCAACGGAAAGGTGACTAGAAAATGCAAGTGCAGTATCATTCACATTGTTTTTTACTTCGAAATCGATGATTGCATCGGATAATTCTTGTGGACTCATTTTTACTCCTTATTTAAAACTCGACTTAGAAAAATCTAATTTGATTGAATGGGTAATAACGAACCTTTACTTCACCGACAATAGCACTCTTTTTAATAAAACCAATCATACGAGAGTCTTTTGATACATCTCGGTGATCACCCATTACAAAATAAGAATCTTTAGGAACACGTTCTACACCAAATAACTTCTTTAATGTAAAGTTGTTAGTATAAAGCTGGCCCTTTGGTAATTTCTTTTCGTATTGTGTTAGATAAGGTTCAGCAACTTTTTTACCGTTCACATATAGCGTATCATTCTTTGACTCAATTGTATCGCCAGGAACACCGATAATTCTTTTTATATATAAAGCGCCAGGTTCATCTGGGGCTTTTAAAATAACGATATCTCCGCGTTGTAATTTGGTGTGACGAACAGCAATGATGCGATCATTAGACTCAAACGTAGGCTGCATAGAGGGACCTGAGACGGTTTCATTTGCAAACACAAATTTAAATAATACTAAATATATACCCACACAAACTACAACAGTAATTAGGATATCTAGAATGGATTTTCCTAAAGACTCTTCTTGGGGTTGTCGCTTTTTATCTTGTTTTTTCGACATAAATTTTACTCCTTTAACCAATTACCTTTTATTATAACTGTTTTTGCCTTATTTGAATGGTAAAATCATATTAAGGAAAATTTTATGAATAATTATCAATTGAAAATTAATAA
>NZ_CANBCP010000103.1 GCF_947367085.1 uncultured Lactobacillus sp.
GTAATTGACGATACCAATCTTATCTGCTATTGTTTTCATTGTGCAATAACACAAGAGATAAAAACGTTTGCTGGGACTATACCAATTATAAAAATCGGCGAAAAATCCCATAGAAAAAGGTGTGTACAATGAATAAGCAAATTACTGCTGATGATATTAGAAAAAGTGTTGATGACAACGATGTTCGTTTCTTAAGATTGGCATTTACTGATATTAATGGTACTTCTAAAGCTGTAGAAGTTCCAACTAGCCAATTAGACAAAGTGTTGACTAATGACATCCGTTTTGATGGTTCTTCAATTGATGGATTTGTACGTCTTGAAGAAAGTGACATGGTTCTATACCCGGACTTTTCAACTTGGGCAGTTCTGCCATGGAGTGATCAGCGTGGCGGCAAGATTGGTCGTTTAGTATGTTCTGTTCATAAGACTAATGGAGATCCATTTGAAGGCGACCCTAGAAATAACTTAAAGCGCGTTTTAGGCGAAATGAAGGAAATGGGCTTTACTGATTTTGATATTGGTTTTGAAGCTGAGTTCCACTTATTCAAGTTAGGTGAAGATGGCAACTGGACTACTGAAGTTCCTGATCATGCATCATATTTTGATATGACTTCAGACGATGAAGGTGCAAGATGTCGTCGTGATATCGTTGAAACTTTGGAAAGAATTGGTTTTGAAGTTGAAGCTGCTCACCACGAAGTAGGTGACGGCCAACAAGAAATTGACTTCAGATTTGATGATGCTTTAACTACAGCTGACCGTGTTCAAACATTCAAGATGGTTGTACGCGAAGTTGCTAGAAAGCACGGCTTGTTTGCTACATTTATGGCTAAGCCTGTTGAAGGCCAAGCAGGTAATGGGATGCACACCAATATGTCATTATTTAAAGATGGCAAGAATGTATTTTATGACAAAGATGGCGAATTCCACTTGTCAGATACTGCACTTTACTTCTTAAATGGTATCTTAGAACATGCTCGTGCAATTACTGCAATTGGTAACCCAACTGTTAACTCATACAAGCGTTTAATTCCAGGTTTTGAAGCTCCAGTTTACATTTCATGGGCTTCAAAGAACCGTTCACCATTAGTTCGTATTCCAGATGCTGAAGAAATCAATACCCGTCTTGAAATGCGTTCAGCAGACCCAACTGCTAACCCATACTTGCTATTAGCCGCTTGCTTAACTGCAGGACTTAACGGTATTAAAGAAGCTAAAAAGCCAATGGCACCAATTACTTCTAATGTCTTTGAAATGAGTGAACAAGAACGAGCAGATCGCGGCATTAAGCCACTTCCTTCAACTCTTCACAATGCAATTAAGGCATTTAAGGCTGATGAATTAATTCAATCTGCTTTAGGTGAACACTTAACTCAAAGTTTCATTGATTCTAAGAACTTAGAATGGTCCAAGTACACTCAATCTGTTTCTGATTGGGAAAGAGACCGTTACATGGGATATTAAAATTAGAGATTGAAATAGAAAAATGGTATCAAACCGATTTTTTGGTTTGATACCATTTTTTCTTGTCTATAACTATTTAATAGTCATCATCAGTAACAGTAGTGTCGCCGTCGTCTTCATCATTATTAGTATATTCCTCATCGTTGTCATCAGAATTGGAATCAGAATCATTGTTAGTATCAGTATCGTCGTTATCATCGAGGGTTTTACCGTGAAGTTCTTTGGATAATTCTGACTTGTGAGCCTCAGCTTGATTGAGTAGTGAGATTATTTCGTCTAGATCAGCTTTGTAAGGGCTGTATTGCTGAATGAGTTTGGCTTTTGAATAGTATGTTGGAGAAGGATCATTGTCTGGATCACCTATAAGTCTGGAGCTTACATCATCTTTGTTTCCATTTAAAAATATCTCATATGACTTAGATCCAGTGTAGTTATAATGTAATTTATAGCATGGAGCTCCATAATCAGAAGTTTTTATAAAGCCTGATATATATTCCTCGTTTCTTAAAGTATCTTTGTGTGTATTTAATACAAGGTGAAGGAGATACTTAGTGGAATTAATTTTTTCTATTGGATTATTTCCACGCCCATAATTAATAAAGAGTGCAACCGCCAGTTCGTCATCTGATAATTTTGAACTAGACTTTGTATTTTCTGAACTTGATTTAGTGTTTTCACTTTCTAAATCTTGAAATTCATTTTTATATTTTGAAAAGTGCTTAGATAAAGTTTTCTTGCTATAAGTCTTTTTAGTATTATCATCAGCAACTTTGACGTTCGTTTTATTGACATTAATGTTCACGCTACCGTATTTGTTGGAGACTGTGTATGCATTAGAAGATTGGGGAGTAACAGTTAAAAAATTAGTTCTAATGTCGTTGGCTATGGTCTTAGCTAAATCTTCATTGTTTTTGACATGACGATTTTTAGCATAATTTCTGCGGGCATATTCCATGTAACCCATTAATGACCAGTCTTTACTTGAGTAGTCCTTCTTCTTTTTGGAATGGTGTTTTGAAGCGACCTTGACTGTTTTCGGATGTGAAGTCTTAGCTAAGCTAGCATGTTGAGTATTTTTTATAGTGTAAAATGCCAATCCACAGACAGTTAAGAGAACAATTGCGGCACATAGGGTTATCAAAAGCAATCCTTTGTGAGATTTTTGGGGATGCGTTTGGTTAGTTATTTTAGGCGCTGTGGGTGCTGGCTGAGGTCTTTTAACTTGTGGAGTATTTACAGGAGTCAGGTGATCATTGTTTTTTGGAGTTTTTGTAGGTATTTGCGTTAAATGATCTGGTTGACTAGCTTTTACTTTATGACCACAGTTTTTACAAAATAAATCGTCTGGCTTTAACTCATGTCCACACTTTGGACAAAATTTCATTCTTTA
>NZ_CANBCP010000104.1 GCF_947367085.1 uncultured Lactobacillus sp.
ACAAAAAGATGCACCAAAACTAGACGAACAAGGTGAGCAGATTCGTAAGGAATTTGAATAAAAATAAACATGAAAAACATTCTAAGCTAAATAGTGAATTAGTTATCCGACGGGATAATTGATTCACTATTTTTTGTTCTAGCCGTAGAATTTTAAATAGTAGTAAAACCATATGTCATCCGGCTTTTAGACACTTGACGTCGTATATAAAACTGGCAGTTTTACTAAGAAATTATGCAATCTCTTCGAAGAATGTGGACATTTAATGTCGGGTTTAGAAAATTAGATCTGATTTCTTGAGTAAGATAGTTTTACTGCTATATTTTGGGAGGTTTTTGAAAATGAAAGTTATCTTTGGCATTGACGTAAGCAAGAGTACATCAACTGTATGTACATTAATTAATGATATTAAGACCATTACTACAATTACTAATGATCGACCTGGTTTCTTACAATTGCTCAATGATCTGAAGGCTTTCGCTCAACATCCTCAAATTATTTTCGAAGCTACAGGCGTATATTCAAGAAGATTGCAAACCTTCTTAGACGATTACGGCTACGGATATGTAGTCTTAAACCCACTAAAAGCTAAGAAAGAGATGGATCTGGGGCTTAGACATAATAAAACTGATAGAACGGATGCCTATCACCTAGCTTTAATTCAAAAGCTTTATCATCATCCGGTCAGTCAATTGCAGGCCGAGCAATACCATCAATTAAATGCTTTGAGTCGTTTTTATGATCAATTGACCACCGATATTGTGATGGCAAAAAATCGACTTCATAAGGTTTTGCAGTTTACCTTTCCAGAAATTGAAAGCTTATTTAGTACGGCCAAAGGATTCAATTATTGGTCAATTGTCAAGATGTATCCTCACTGTGAACTGGTAAATGTCTCTACTAAACTTGAAATCTATAATAAGTTGATTGAATTGCCAGGATTTCAAGATAAAAAAGCTAAAAAATTTGCCTCAAATCTAATCAGTTTAGCTAGAAAGGCATATCCAGTGGCTTCTTGCAATAGTGTTGAATCTGCTGAGACTAGATACTATGCTCAACGTTTAATCGATTTGAATAATCAAAGGCAGGATCTAGTAAATCAGATGGTAAAGATAGCTAAAAACTTACCCAATCGGGACTTGGAGATTTTAGAAAGCATTCCAGGGATTGCTCAAACTACTGCGGTAAGAATCCTAGGAGAATTAGGCGATTTACGCAGATTTAGTAACCCCAATAAGATTAATGCTTTTATTGGAATTGATCCGGGACGTTATCAATCTGGTGAAATGGACTCCAGTTTAAGCATTACTAAACATGGCAATGCCGTAGCACGTAAGATTCTATATCGCGCTATCGGACAAATTGACCAGGCATCCAAAACTCAGTCCTGTCATATAGCTGATTATTATGAAAACAAAAAGCTATCCTCTCAAACTATAGGGTTCAAAAAGATAGCTATTGCTTCTATACATAAACTGATTCGGACGATGTATGCCCTAATCAGTAATGACCAACTATATGATTACGATGTAGCCAAACATAATCAAAAAGACTTTTATCGTAATTAATTGATCAAATTCATTATACTCTTCTAGCTTATTAAAAAACTATTTTAGTAAGCTTATTTGTCTTGAATTAATTTCTAAATAAATCGACCCACTTATTTAAAAACTAAATAATTCAATCAAAAATATCAGCCAAATACCTTATAATACTTGACTTTACGTAGAAAAATGTCAGAACCAAATTATGCCAAGTTAGAAGCAAATAATCCTCATTTAGATAAAGATAAGCCATATCCACTAGCAGGAATCTTAGTTGTGGACTTCACCCATGTCTTGTCAGGTCCAACTTGTACAAGAATGCTTGCCGACGCAGGTGCACGAGTAATCCATATTGAAAGAAAAACAGGAGATGATACGCGTCACATGGGACCATACATTGCGGATGGTTCAAGTGAATATTTCAGAATCTGCAATGCAGGAAAAGAATCAATTGCCTTAGATTTGAAAGATCCAAAAGATCATGCCTTAGCTGAAAAAATGATTGCCAAGGCAGATGTTGTTGTAGAAAACTTCCGTCCAGGTGTTATGGCGCGTTTAGGTTTTGCTCCAGAAGAAATGGTGAAGAAGTATCCTAAATTAATTTTTGCATCTGTTTCTGGATTTGGACAATATGGACCTTGGTCAAAACAAGCTGCTTACGATACCATTATTCAAGCTGTTTCGGGATTAATGGATGCCACAGGTGAACCGAACGGCAAGCCAACACGTGTTGGAACTTCAGTTTCTGATGTTGTTGCTGGAATTATGGGCTATAGCGCGATTACCACTGCTTTAGTAGCAAGAGAGCGAACAGGAAAGGGTACAACTGTAGATGTTTCGATGCTAGATTCTACCTTCTCTTTAATGGTGCAAGACCTAATGATTGATCTTGGGCCACATGAAGTACCACACAGAATTGGCAATCGTCATCCTGATATGTATCCGTTTGATACTTTTGATTGTCAAGATCAGCCAATTGCCATTTGTTGTGGAAATGATCATTTATGGGGATTATTATCTAATGCATTAGGGCATGAAGAATGGATTAATCAAGCAGATTTTAAGACAAATGATTTGCGTGAGAAAAACTGGCAAGAAGTTAAGAATGCGATGCAAGCTGTGCTTAAAACTAGGACTGCCACAGAATGGGATGAAATTTTGCATAAAGCAGGGGTACCAGCTGGTTTAGTTTTGAATGTGGATAAGACTAGACGCCTTGATCAAATTATTGAGCCGTTTGATACTTTTGATTGTCAAGATCAGCCAATTGCCATTTGTTGTGGAAATGATCATTTATGGGGATTATTATC
>NZ_CANBCP010000105.1 GCF_947367085.1 uncultured Lactobacillus sp.
TTTGCAAGCGCGGTTGATCTTCACGAGGTCTTGATACACCACGCGACCTGCACCAATATTTAAGTGACCTACTTCTGAGTTACCCATTTGTCCATCTGGAAGACCTACATCAAGTCCACTAGCTTGAATTAATGTATGAGGATATTCATTCATTATTTTATCTAAATATTCTAGTGCTACCTCATTTTTCAAGAATACCAAAATCGCACCATAAATTATTACTGAGAGCACTACAGATAAAGCTGTTCTTAGAATTAAAGAAGAAATACCTATTTTTAGAAGAACACATACTACTGCAATACCAATACAACCTGCTATTGAATCTAGGATGCTTTTAAAGGTTCTTCTGGACTTAAGTATTGGACCAACATAGTCTCGTGCAGACCAACCATTCAAAAACATCACTATAAATTCGGCAATAACAGTGCTTAACGCTGTACCATCATATGACCATAAAGGAATGAAAATGAAGTTTAGTCCCACATTAATTAGTCCTGTTATTATAGTGTTTCTTAAAGATTTGGATTCACGTTTTAAAGGAATTAGAACACACTGATTAAAAATAGTACTATAATTAGAAAAAATTAATGCCCAAGTAATTATTTGAAGAGACAGAGTACCACCTAAGTATTTCTTTCCTGCAATTATTAAAATTACTTCTTGACTCAGCATTACCAAACCTACGGCTGCTGGTAATCCTAAAATGGATACACTATTGAGCACTTCTTGCAAAAGATGTTTATACTCTTTGATTCGTCTTTTACCAATTAACATTGCTAGGCGCGGAATTGTAACAATAAGTAGTCCAGAAACTAACCCACTTACAATAGTATAGATTTTTACTGCTACACCATAGATACCAACCGCATAATCATTCTTAAGTAATCCTAAAATGGTTGTATCTGATGATACATAAAGAGTGATGGCAACAGCAGAAGCGAAAATAATCAAAATTGGTTTTAAATGGTAGTTCCAATTTGTATTTTTAACAAATTTAATCTTGCAAAAAGACTTAGCGTGAATATAATTCAAAATATTCGAACCTACACCCGCAAATACTGTAATTGCGGCATACCATAGGTAATCATTAGAAGAATGGACTAAAAGGAATAATAGCACGATTGAAATAATCTTAAATGCAATACTTCTAACTGTGATATATTCATATTCTTCATAAATTGTATATATCCACTCAGTTCCAATTGTTGTAAAAAATATCTGTAGACTAAAAATTAAAATACAGGTTACATAATTACGTAAATTGCTAAAAATTAGTAAACTACCTATTAAAAGTATATAAGCAATTAGAGTGGAAAATATATTAATAGTAAAAATTTGACTTGCAAATTCACTAATGCGTTCTTCACTATCTCTGTATTTTGCACCCTCTCGCACTGCATAAGTTGCTATTCCTAACCCTGCAATAAGAACGAAATAATTTACATAGGTACTTGAAAAGTTATAAATTCCCATACCATCTACTGATAAAACTCTAGAAACATATGGAAAAGTAATCAATGGAAAGATTAAATTTAAAGCACTTCTAAGACCATTGAGTAGTGCATTAACTCCTAATGATTTTTTTTTCATAAATCAAAAATTTCCTCTAATTAATCAAAACAAGCTTCATGTTAACTATGAAGCTTATTTTGGTATTTAATCTTTTCTAAAAATATCTCTTGTATAAACCTTATCTTTAACATCATCAAGAATTGGATTATATCTATTAACAATAATTGCATCAGATTTATTCTTAAATTGATCAAGATCATTTACTATCTCACTACCAAAGAAAGTTGATCCATTTTAAAGAGTTGGTTCATAAATAATAATTTTAGCTCCTGTTGCTTTAACGCGTTTCATAACTCCTTGAACTGAACTTTGATAGTAACTTGTTTTTCTTCAGCTGGATCATAGGTATTATTATCATCGTAATCATAATAGCCAGCTTAACATAATACTGATCAGCAATAAAGTCTTTACGTGTATCACTTGATTTAACACTAGCCTCAATTAAATTCTCTGGAACTTCCTTATAATTTGCAAGCAATATCCACCATAACCAAATGAAGGATTATTATAATATGTACTAATCCGAGGATCAAGTCCTACTCCATCAATTATTTCTTGAGTATCTAATCGTTTACTTTCGGCATAAGTGTCTAATTCATTAAAGTAACTTACACGAAGCGCTAAATAAGTATTTGCAAATAATTTTATTGCTTCTACTTCAGTAAATCCCATAAATAAGGTTGGTACGTCTTTATCTTCAGCACATTCTTGAAGTAAAGACGTAAATGTATGTGCTGCTTCTACTAATTTATCATTATTTTTATCTGTTCCTACAACAATGCGTGATGGATGTAAATTTGTTATAAAGAGCATGACCTTCACGTGAGAATTCTGGACTAAAGATAAGATTATCAGTCTCAAATTCTTTTCTCATATGATTTGTGTATCCAACTGGAAAAGTCGATTTGATAATCATAATTGCATTTGGATTATACTTCTTTACTACCTTGATAACTACTTCAACAGCCGAAGTATCAAAGAAATTCTTTTCGCTGTCATAGTTAGTAGATGTAGTGATAGTAACAAAATCAGCATTTTTATAAGCGGATTCTACATCTGTGGTTGCCTTTAAATTTAAATCTTTATTAACAAGAAAATCTACCTTTTCAGGAACTATATCAACAGCATTTACCTCATTAATCTGTGATAATAGCTAAACTTAAACCTACATATCCTGTAC
>NZ_CANBCP010000106.1 GCF_947367085.1 uncultured Lactobacillus sp.
GAATTACAAACACAATATTTTAGGTTTTATGAGAGAATATTTTTTAGAGGTGAAATCATGAATTATAAAAATATCATCTTAATTCCAGAAGGAATTTTCTTTAAAGAAAAGACCGCTCAGAAAAATGCATTAAATAAAATAGCTAAATTACATAATGACGCTTTTAATCGTGAATTATTTACCACTCTTTTTGAGCGCTATGAAAATTCTTCTAGAAGCATGCAGATCAATTTGATACTAACGGCATTATTTCCAGATGAAGATAAATCGACAATCTTAACAAGCTTTTTTGAAGCTCTCGGGTTTGAACATCGCTTGTTAAAAAATGTGGATCAAACTGTGGAAAAATTAAATAATCAAGCTAATCTTTTTATCACGAGTATTTATCCACAAGCGGTAATTTCTAAACGCTTAAGGCAAGCAAAAATTGACCTTCCGCTAATAGGCGCCAAAAGTAACAATTTTACTCCAATAAGCAATCTAATCGAAGAAATCATTAATAAAAATAAACTAGATAAAAATGAAACCTTGATCATTGGCTCAAATCTCAGCGACGAAATTCAAGCAGCTAATGATTTAAATATTCCTTCTCTTTGGGTCAGCACCAATCGCAAAGTCCCAATTACTCCCCATCCCAACTTGCATGTAAAAAAATTCGAAGATGTCCTGTTTTACTTTATGAATTCAATTTGAGTTAAAATATATTTGTAAGTTTTTATAAAAAGGATGATATAAATGACAAAAGTTGCTGTAGTTTTCGCCGATGGCTGTGAAGAAGTCGAAGGCTTAAGTGTAGTCGACGTTTTAAGACGTTTGAATATCGAATGTGACATGGTCGGTTTAGATAAGTTGAAAATTAATGGCGACCACAAAATTATCTTGACTTGTGATAAAGTTGTTGATGACAGTTTACTGGACTATGACTTAGTTGCTTTTCCTGGTGGAAAAACAGGTGCCACTAACTTACGCGATAATGAAAAACTTGCTAAGTTGATGATTGAACGCCATAAACAAGGCAAATGGGATGCAGCAATGTGTGCTGCGCCAATTGCGTTAGGACGTTACGGGGTCTTGAAGGATAGTAATTTTACTTGTTATCCTGGTTTTGAAAAAGAAATTTTACAAGACTGTCCTAGTGCCAATTTCAAAACAGACATTACTGTAACAGACAATGAACATAAGATAATCACTAGTCGCGGTCCCGCAACTGCTTGGGCATATGCCTATGCAATTGCGCAAGCTTTAGGTGTAGATACTCAAGCTTTAAAAGCAGGGATGCTATATGATTATCTTGCTAGTCACATTCAAGAAAGTCTATAAATAAAAAAGCCTCAGGCATATCAATATGATGTTGCCTGAGGTTTTTTCTATAAATTTAAAGCATGTAATTTAGAAATTTGATAACCATTACGCAAGAAATGCTCTAATTCTTCTGGCTCACGTCCTGTTAACTTTCTAAAATCATTTGATGTTTGGGATAAATCGCCTAATCTAGCAGCTTGAAACAATGAAGCAATCAATTGCTTTTTCGGATTATCTTCAATAAATTTCTTTGAAGTTACCGGATTATATGTGATGCTCTTTTCCGTGGCCCTAGTCATTATATAGGCCAACTCGATCATATTATAATTGCGTTCCATAGTTAATAAATAATGCTCACCATGTCCATGCATGACTTTTTGCATGGCTACTTGCGCAATAGCGTGAGCACTATCGTTTTCAGTAATAAACGACAGCGATTGATTCTGAAGAGGATAAGTAATTTCTTTATCTTCAATTATGCTCGGAAGCTTAGAAATTAAGGGATCAGCAAATAAGCTATTTTTCACAACTGTGTATTTAATTCCTGTTCCAGCTAAGCGTCTTAATGCATAAGCATAAAATGGTGACAAAAGATACGGATTAGCTTCTTGATCCGCAAAAAAGCTCACAAATATTAAAGTAGCGTTGACATTCTTTACGCTCTGTAAGACTAGCTCAAAATGAGTTATGCTTGTGGATAAATCATCTGCATTAGGTAGATAAACTACCACGTCTGTTTCATCAAGTGGTGAACTTATTGAATCTATATCTGCATAATCTACAAGAGAAGATTCAATGCTAAGTTTTTTAAAAAAAGATTCTTTGGCTGCATCAGATATTCCCACTCGAATATTTTGGGATTCAGTCATCTGCATTAACCACTGAGCTACTTTTTCTCCAAGAGTCGAATCTGCATTCATAATTAAGTATTTCATATTGTAATTCTATCTCTCCTGCTTTGTTCTTACTCTTGTATTATAAAACATTTAGAAACAGATAGAAATTTTAAGTAGTTTTAATTTTTACTGAGCCTAATTTCTCGATCAAACAGATTCCGCATATTCTCATTAAAGTTATGGGCTATAAATATAATTGTCGCTTCGCTTTTCAGGAGTTTCTTTAGGATACTTAAGGTTGCATTTTGATCAATGGCACTAGTTCCTTCATCAATCAAAATTATTTTACTATCATGAACTTGTGCACGGGCCATTACTATTTTTTGTCTTTGTCCTCCTGAAATATTCAACTTATTTAAATTAAGCTCTGTCTCTACACCATTTTTAAACTTTTTAATATCGTTATCCAAATTAACACTTTTTAGAGCTTCATTTACTTGATCATCAAGACATTTATCAAACATAGTAATATTTTGTTTGATAGTTCCTGGAAATAATTTAGGATCTTGTGGAATATAACCAATTCTTGAC
>NZ_CANBCP010000107.1 GCF_947367085.1 uncultured Lactobacillus sp.
CATTATTATAGAAAGCACGGTCAAAATGCATATTATGGACAAAATAATGCGCATTCACATGATCATGCAAAGAAGATAGATTGATAAAAATTAAGTATCAAAATTTTTATATTTATAGGCTTTTTATTTTATATGAATTAATTTATTATATAAAATAAAATTAAATAGTATCTAATTTATTAAAGACTAGGAAGACCTATATGTCAGAAATAAAATATGAAAAAGTAAAAAAGAATCTAATAGATAAAATAGAAAGTGGAATTTATAAGGTTGGTGAAAAATTACCTACAGAATCTGAATTGATGAAAACCTACCAGGTAAGTAGATATACAATTAGACGAGCTGCTGGCGAATTAGAGAATAAACATTATATCTACCGTATTCAAGGCGGTGGGATGTATGTAGATGATTGGAAAAAAGCTAAAAGCAAGAGAGTAGTAGATACTAAAATGATAGGGATCGTTACTACACATTTGGCTGATTATATTTTTCCTAGGATCATTAGTGGAATTGATAGAGTTTTATCTCAGAATGGCTATTCTTTGATTTTAAGTAACACCCATAATAATCCCCAAGAAGAGCGTAAAGCTTTGAAAAGAATGCTTGATAATAATGTGGCAGGGCTTATTATTGAACCTACTCAAAGTGCACTTCCAAATAAAAATTTAGATTTATACAGACGAATACAAGAAAATGGAATTCCAGCATTACTGATTAATTCCCATACAAGTGATCCAATTGATATGCCATATTTAGAAGTAGATGATTTACTTGCTGAAGAACAAATTACAAATTATTTAATTGGTTTAGGACATAAAAAAATACTAGGAATGTTTCAGGTAGATGATATGCAAGGAGTAAATCGATTAAAAGGATATCTTAATGCCTATATGCAACATCCAACGATTTCTTATTTAAGCCAGTCAATTATGTATCAATCTACTGAAGATATGGATCCTATTTTTCAAAAAGCAATTATGGCTCTACAGGGTCCAGATAGACCAACTGCTATTGTTTGTTATAATGACGAGTTAGCTATAAGGATGATGAATATCGTTAAATCTCTTGATCTGAAGATACCAGAAGATATCTCGATTGTAGGTTTTGATAATTATATTTTAGGTAAGTATATTACTCCTCGCTTAACTACGGTTGATCATCCCAAGGAACGAATGGGAGTAGATGCTGCAAATATGATTATTAAAATGATTAATGGAGAAGCAGTAGAGTCGAAGCAATACAAATTAAATTTGATCAAGAATAATTCTGTGATTAAGAATGTAATGGTTAAAAATTAAAAATTGTCTGAGGAAGCCTCAGAAATCAAAAGATCCTATTAAATCTCGACGTCAATAAAGCCTTGATTTAATAGGATTTTTATTATGAATTAAAATATATAATTAACTAAAAATAAACGTATTCTAAGGTATGGGTTAGTTTAAAAGTTCTATTTTTGATATTTTTTGACACCCCACAGAACTTTGTTGTTTCCTTGAACTGAAAATACTAAGACATTATTCCTTTCTTTTGATTCATCTTGTTGAAGCTTAAATTCACCTACATATTTTCCTTCGGTAGTATTTAGTGTAACTAAGAGAGTATTTTCTTTTTGATTTATGGACCACAGGCCCCTTATTGCCCCCGTAATCTGATGATCTGGCATCAGAGTTATTTCTTTTGGCTTGATTGGGTTAGGATTGGTGTCAGTTCCATTATCTATGAACTCATATTTACCAGGGATTTGTTTAGTAATATTTGGAATATTAGAACTATTAATACTTAATTCATGGCCAGTATATTCAAATGGAAGTGGAATAGGCCATCCATCAGAGGTCATAATCATTTGTTTTACACGCAATTGATGGTTTTCAGTACCATTATTAAATCTCGTATGATTAAATAAGTACCAATTATGATTATTATCAATATAAACGGAATTGTGACCAGGAGACATGTAAGCATACGGTAAACAAGAAAAACTATAGTTTCCTTCTAATTTGACCCCATATTTTTGATTGGATTGCTTAGTAGGATCATTTGTTTCCCATGAAGTATAGTTAGGTGTGTGACCTTGATCATCAACATATTTTGAAGTAATATGCTTTGATCTAAATACTCTCATATTATATCCACCAGTCCGATTCAAACCTCCATATGTTACAAAAAGATAATAATATTTAGTTTGTGGATCATATTTTATATAAGGAGCTTCCCCAGACATATGATATCCCCCAATTAAATGAGTACCAAAGTATCTATCTACATTTTGTCCATATTTATTTGTTCCATCTTTTCCTGGATAGATGGGCTGACCAGTTACTTTATTTATTGGTAAAATATAAATTCCTCCAGACCAAGAGCCATAAGCTAACCATAAGTTACCTTTAGAATCTTTCGTAATATTGGGATCAATGGCGTTAGGAGCATAGTCATTATTATAAGTTCCATTTTCACGTATCCATTTTGAATTAAAACCGGATATACGATGACTTTTAATTAACTGATCGACATTGGTATTCGTGTAAATATCGTTTTTAGTATTATTATCACCGTTTTCTTTTTTGTCTTTTGTAAAACCTGAATAAATGATTGGTGTAACATTTTTATACGGACCATGGACTGTTTTTGAAACTGCATATCCAATAACTGAATGGATCCAACTAGAAGAGGTACAAAAGTAATACATATATGC
>NZ_CANBCP010000108.1 GCF_947367085.1 uncultured Lactobacillus sp.
ATATTGAACTTAACTTTAAATGCATCATGTTTTGCTAACTCATTTGTATCTAGTACAGCCATGTGAATATAACCGTCACGGTCTGTCTTTCTATAGATGACTTCATCAACTTTATATTCGCTAACTAGTAACATTCGTGCTAGTTCAATCATTGTCCATGAAGTATACTTAGACATTCTGTTGTTTTTCCTCTTTGTTAGCTTTTTTCCAAAAGGTATTGTTTCTGTCATAGCTAATGTTCAGTAGAGTAGGAATTAATGTTCTTAATTCTGCCTTACCAGTCTCGGTCAAATAATCACTTTCTAAGATGTCAATTAGTTCATCGGCATGGCATTCAAATGACTCTCTGGTTTGATCCAAGGCTTGATTAAAGGACCTCTTTTTTTGCGGTTTCGTAGTTGTTTCAATTTTTGATACATCCATTTCACTCATCCTCTCAGACAATTAAATTTAATTCTGCTGAGCCTAACATTTTAGATTCAGCTTTGTTATAAATATCTCTTTCAACTTCAAAGCCATATGCATTTCTTTGCAATTCTGCAGCTGCTCTAAGTGTCGAACCACTACCAGCTGTTGGATCTATCACAACGTCGCCAGGATCTGTAAACAAACTAATTAATCTCTTTAAAACAGGGATAGGTTTTTGTGTTGGATGAATTTTGGGATAGCCTTCATCTACTTCCCATTTCATGTGATCCAAGACCATATGACCATGATTATTAAATTTAGGCAGCTTATCTCTGTAAATAACTAGTGCAAACTCTGTAGCACCTACGATTCTCATGTTGGCTTTTAACACTTGTGAACTAGTAGGCTTAATAAAGAAAACTGGAAAAGCGTGTTTAAAGCCCTCTTTTTTTGCTTGCTCAATTAACATAGGCATCTGTTGCCAGGAACAAAAGATAATCATTGCCGGGGCTTTGCCAGCTTCTTTTGGTTCTTTGATAAGAAGTTTCCTGGCAAACTTCATAAAATTAACAACATTAAATCCTTCATCTCGATTAAAGAAGTTTGAACCAGCTAATTTACTTTCCCCATTAGATATTTCGCCATCTTTATACCAAGAAGGATTAGAAGCATAAGCATTATTACCAATGTTATAAGGAATATCTGCAATGATAAGCTGAGCTTTAGGAATGCCATAACGTTTAAAGTTTTCAAAGTTATCACAATAAAGTTCACATTTTAAATTTTCTAGCTTTTTATATTTGATTTGATCCTCAGTTAGCATTATTTAAATGGACGCTTATCTTGTATTTGAGTAAAGTCAATCAAGTGTCCCTTACCTCCTTCTAATATGCGGCTCACAATCCGTGGCTCGTATTTTCTTTTCAGTTCATTCAAAGATAAATTCGTGGTAGTAATAATTCTTTGATTCCATTCATAAATATCGAAGATGGTTTCTTGAACAAAATTACTTGCCTGAGAAATAGCACTTTCAGATCCTAAATCATCGAAAACTACTAAGTCTGCGTCTTTTACTACATGTTCTGTATATTTAGATGACCATAGGTTGTTCGCAGGATCACTAAAGTAATTCTTTTGAGCTTGCATTAATCCACTGACGCTAAGAAACAAGCACTTTTGCCATGGATTAGAATTATCATTAACTGCATTTAAGATAGCCATTGCTAAATGTGTTTTGCCTGTACCAGCATTACCGAATAATAAAGTATTAAAACTCTTATCTTTATCTTGGTAATACTCTCCAGCGACTCTACGTGTTTGCATTAATAATGTTGCTTCTTTGCTATGGGACTGTACTTCAAAATTAGCAAAGGTATAACTTAGGGCAGACCGTCTATTAATAATTGAGTAATTTTTTAGATAATTCTTATATTCTTGCTCAATCACTCTTTTTGATAATTGGTCTAATTCTTTCTGCTGCTTTTCTTGCTCACAGATAGGACAATATGGATCCATTTTATATCGTCCGCCTATAACTTTTATCTTATTTACGTTATGAACCGTACATTTTTCGTCAATTTGAATCTGTTTGACTCCCAAAGTCTTTGAAAAATTATTAGCTTTATTCATGGCTGTCGTCCCCTAGAACGGTATTTCATCATCGTAATTGGTAATTGACCCAAGATCATCAAAAAGGGCACTGTCAAAGCCACCATGCTGTTCTTGTGGCAACTCCACTTCCTGCTCATCTTCAAAGCGGCCATTAAACCATGTACTGCCATTCATAATGAATCGTGGGTCAGTACGTTCACGCTTCAATCTAGCTAAATAGAGGTCTAACTTATGGTTTAGGTAATCGTCAGTATTCTTCACTGATTTTTTACGCCATGCTTTGTAGTGATTAAATGCCTCTTTCTTGCCAGCCTTTTTTGGATACCTTTTCCAGATTGCTTCGAAGGAATTATATAATTTATGAATATTATTCCCACTTTTTGAATTTTTTGAAGAGTGACGTTCAGCCTGGGTTGAACTACCGCGGTTGAGCGGTTTTGACGATTCGTCCACGTATCGTTCATTGTCATTGTCATTATCATTTACATTATCAATATCATTAATTTCTTCTTTTGCTACTTTTCGTCTTTGCAGCTCACGAATAAAAATGTCTTTGATGATGTGGTCAAATTTACGTGATGACTCATCCCACCAAGTTGATAAATGCTTATATAC
>NZ_CANBCP010000109.1 GCF_947367085.1 uncultured Lactobacillus sp.
GTCATATGGTACAGTATATTGGACTGCGTTTTTTACACCACTTAATCTTCTTATAGCATCTGAATGCCCTTGGCTTAAGCCTCTTCCGTAAAATACATAGTTTTCGCCATTAGGCAAAATAGCTTCAAATAGTCTATTTGCGTAATATTCTTGAGCCTCTGGAAATTTTGCATTATTTCTACTTGTTTTTGTTCATCGACTGCTTGGACTTGCACGTCAAAATTATTCTTAGTTAAATTCTTCAACTCTAAAAATTCAACAAAGTAATTATTTTTTTCCAAGATCTCCAAATATAACTGAAATACTCTTGAATCAGAAAAAAGATCGGGCTCTTCTTTGAGCAAAGCATATGCTTGATCAGCCTGATCTTCTTTCAAATATATTTCACACAGTCGGCAAACGATATCGGTTCTATGGTCTAATCTTAGCGCTTCTAGAAGGTATTGTTTTGCCTGAGGTATATCATTGTTTTCTTTAGCTTTATCAGCTAGTGATAATAAATTATCTTGACTAGTATTAGTCATTATTTTGAGCCTCTTTGTTTACTCGAATATTTTTATGTTCCAAAGAGCGTTTATGGGTACGTTGACCACGTTTAGGTTCACGATGTTGTACACTTTCACCATCTTTTTTAGCTTCATTTCTTTTAACCATAGCGCGATGACGATTTTGGTTAACTTCCATGACAACAGGTAGAACTACCGGCCGACGGCCAGTTTTCTTGTAAAGGAATTTTTCAACATCGTTTCTAACATCTTGTTTAAGTTCAGCCCAATCAAACTTCTTATGGGCAAAATTGTTCTCAATCGCAGTCTTCACTGCTTCTACGGCTCCATCCATCAAATCATGGTTAGCCTTAATGTAAACAAAGCCTCTAGTTGAAACAATTGGATTTGAAATAATCTTTTTCTTTTTACGATCAATAGTAACTGCAGCAATGAAAATACCATCATCAGATAATACTTCACGATCACGTAAAACAATATTACCCACGTCTCCTACTCCAGAGCCATCGATCATAGTATCTTCGCCTGGTACTGGATTAGTCAAATAAAAGCGGCCTTTATCAAGTTCTAAAGCATCCCCATTTTTAGTTAAATAAACATCTTTCGGATTCATACCTGCTTCCACAGCCAAATTCTTATGGATTTCTAGCAAACGATATTCACCAATGGCAGGAATTAAGAACTTAGGTTTCATAGTATCAATCAGCAATTGTAAATCTCTACCGGTAGCATGACCACTGGTATGTTTATCAATACCAAGTTGTTTCACAATGCCGCCAGCGCGATACACCATATCACTAGTTTGTGCAACCATTGTTTCTACAGAATGTGAAGGTGTAGTTGCAATAAAGACTAAATCGCCTTTTTTGATCTTTACCATTCTGTGGCGATTTGTTGCCATCTTTTGTAAGGACTTTAATGGTTCTCCCATTCGACCTGTTTCAAGAATAACTAATTCATTATCAGGAATCTTTTTTAGATCCTTTGAGTGAACTAATAAGTCTTTAGGTACATCTAAATAGCCCAATTTCATCGCTGTATAGACAATTTTTCCGACATCTCTACCAGTTAAATACACATGTCTTCCCGTTTTAGCAGCTGCATGAAAAATTTCTTGAACGCGAATAATATTTGACGCCTTTGAGGCTGCAATAATGCGCCCTTGATGATTTTTAAAAGTGTCTAAAATATAATTCTCAATTGAAGTTTGTTGATCATTTGGAAACACAGCTTCAGCATTAGTCGAATCGCTTAAAAGTGCCAAGACGCCTTTTTGAGAAATTTCTGATAATCTGACAAAATCGGTCTTATAGCCTGCTTTAGCCGACGGATCAAACTTAAAATCACCCGTGTAGACAATCTCGCCTTCTTTGGTTGAAACATCTATACCTAATGAGTCTGGCAATGAATGAGTTGTCTTAAAAAATGAAACACTTGCATTCTTAAAATCAATTTCAGTATCAGCATCAATAACGTGAAACAGATCATTCTTTCGTCTACGGTTATCACGTGAAACGGCAATCTTAGCTAATTCGATAGTCAATTTCGAGCCAAAAACAGGAATATCATAATCACGTAAAATATAAGGTAATGCCCCAATAGAATCAGCATGTCCATGCGTTAAAAAGATCCCTGCAACCTTATCACCGTAATCTCTGAAAAAATCAAGGTCAGGAATTACGACGTCGATACCTAATAAAGAACTATCTGGATATTTTAATCCAGCATCCAAAATAAAAATTTCATCATCTACTTGAACGGCATACATGTTCTTTCCATTTTCACGTACTCCACCCAAGATCATTATCTTAATCTTTTGTGACATATTTTTGCTTCTTTCTATTTATTAAATTTAATTAATTTTATGGATCTTGATGATCAAAACGAAGTTAATCTAATTAATTTTACCATATAATAGTGTGAATTTGAAAGAAACAAAAAAAGCTACCCTTCATGACGAAGAGTAGCTGAGGCTGATAAATTTTAAGATTAACGACGTAAACCCTGTCTCTTATACACATCTGACGCTGCCGACGAAGGCTTAGGTGTAGATCTCGGTG
>NZ_CANBCP010000110.1 GCF_947367085.1 uncultured Lactobacillus sp.
CACCATAATCATTTTCGATGTCTACATTTTCAGCACATGGAAGCTTCCGATAATCTTGATAAAACTTGGCTTTTCCTTGAAGCAAATTTAGATCTGGAGTTTCTTCTTGCTGTTTTGCAATTGAACTTAGCCACTTTTTTACTCTAGAAAACATTGCATTGCTAGTTGCTTGTGTCGGCAGTCCAACATATAGCCCATCTCTACCTGTTTTAAAAGCTAGCTGTTCAGCAGCAGCTAAAGCCAATTCAGTCTTACCAATTCCAGTAGGAGCTTCAATTATTACCATTCCAGGATCATCTAATTGATTGATGGCAGCACACATTTTTTCTTGAACCGGACGCGGCGTGAGATTAAATCTTTGTTTAAATTCTTGAGTTGGCGACGGCATTGACGCAGGATTCCAGCGATCGGTTACTGCCCAATGATGTATCGCATTATGATAACGATCTGTTAAATCTAAATCATCTAATCCTTTATCCAAACCAATTAGTGGAAAAAGTTCAATATTATTTCTATCATTTAAAAACTCGCTCGATGCAAACCAATCAGCCATGATAAGCATCCCTTCGAGAATTACGGCTTGGGGACGATCCACGATCGGAACTTCACTTATATCTTGATAGCCACATAGCTCAAGGCCATAATCAAAGATGTTCTTTTGAACAGTTTGCCATTGGTTTTGAATTTCTTTATCCTGATCAGCACCCCAAATATTAGAAGTATTTTCCTCTATATGACTATCGACTTTTTCAGAGGGAGGAGTGCCATGATGACCTCCAATAATTACACCAATATATTGATTTAAGCCATATCTTTCCAGCAGCGCCTCTCCAGCGATTGGGTGAGGAGAAAGCTTAAAATCTCTTTGGTGTAAGTTAAGCTCTGTAAAACCTGCTCGAAGAAGTTTTTCTTCTATATCAATGTCCAAATTTCGATTAAAGGGATGGGATTCCTTCAATTGAAAAGCAGGCGTTGCCTTGCCAAAATCATGAAAGAATCCGAGAAATTGAATAAGCTTCTGCATTTCTTCATCAGATAGATCTTGGCAAAGTATTTTCTTGGTTCCAGAACTTATCCAGTTATTATAAAGCCAATGCATTATATTTTTTGTATCAGTTAAATGAGCAATTAATGGCAGCCAAAGTTCTTGTTTAGTATTCTGATCAAACTTCTTTTTACCCCAAAGTGACTTGGCTTGATAAGATAATTGTTCCATTTTTAATAATCCTCTCAAAACCGTTTATACGGTTACATTATAAACTTATTGTTTTATAAAGAATATAATTTTTCAAATAATTATATAACCAATACGATTTTCTTTAGTAGTAACAATATTTATCTCACTTGGCAAGCCCCCACAATTGTGGGGATCACATTTATATCTAACCCATACGTGGATCACCCTCACTTACGTGGAGAACACTTAATTGATTTTTGCACTACGTATCCAATCAAGGGATCACCTCCACTTACGTGAAGAACACTACTATACGATTTTGATTTAAAAAATATCCCTAGGATCACCTCCACATACGTGGAGAACACGGCAGTGTGGACGAAAAATCATTCAGCTGTATAGGATCACCTCCACATACGTGGAGAACACACTAAAAGATCCCTACAGCTGCAAGTATCCTCCTGCAACAATATTACCATTTTTAATTACTTTTAACCATGTGGGGCAAAACCATAAATTCTTTTTTTAGAATAATCTATATCAAATTTTCATTTAACAAGCAAAATTACGATTGCCATCAAAGTACAGTTATTAGACCACTTTTTACTAATAGTTTTACTATTATTTTTCGTTTGAACTGTTAAAATTAAAAGCACATCTTTAAATGAGAGGAAAAGTATGTTAACAATCTATAATTTAAACGAAAATCAGATGTTAGAACGGCCGAAGTTTTTTGATCTTATTAAAAAATATGACACTTTCAGTGGTGTTTCTTTTGTAGGTAGCTTTAACATCATTGAAAATTTGCTGCTGCCAAATTTTCAGCAAATTAATCTTATACTCGGTCTTGAAGATCGAAAGACTGGGAGTAACTTAAACCAATACTTTAATGTCGCTCAAAAAGTAAAAGAACTTTCAAATGCGAGCGAAGAATTTATCAATAGATTAGAGAATGAAACCCTCAAACTTCGTTTTACTAAAGATAAACTTTTTCATTCAAAGTATTTTATTGTTGAGAATCAAGATGAATTTGCTATTTTTAATGGTTCTATGAATTTAACTAATAAGGCATTAAACGAAAACCACGAAATGTTGTGGATGATATCAGGATCAAAAAAAGATAATACAATTTATAAGGACCATATGAAATTATTTAACAAAAATTTCTTTGAAGATAGCACAGACTATATTAACCGAAAAATTATTGATCAAATCAAAGGAAAAGATAAACACGAAATAACTGCAGTAGTCACTACTGATTTAATTGAATCAATTCTGTCTCTTATACACATCTGACGCTGCCGACGAAGGCTTTGGTGTAGA